>NZ_JAMXFI010000001.1:0-205826 GCF_025460875.1 Microvirga yunnanensis | reverse complement strand
CGGATCACGGCGCGCTCAAGCGCGTCATCCGGCCGACACGCGGCTTCCAGACGATGAAAACCGCCGCTGCAACCCCGATGGGTTTTGAAACCATGCGCATGATCCGCCGCGGTCATTACAACAAGCAAGGATGTCGAGCGACAGGCGAAGTCCGTCTCTTCAATCAGCTCTTCGGCCTTGCAGCTTGAACGACCCGTTCGACGGGGTTCGTTATGCCCTTTTCAAGTTACTGCAACGGTGCCGGAGTGAGACGGTGATCGCCAGCTGATAGGCATTGACGGCCCAAACGGCCGTTGCCGGATCCACCTGAAGCTGCTGGGCCAGCACTGGCAGGGCGACATTGACGATCGCGCTGTCCAGAACCGCCATGGTGAGCGCGATGGCGATGGCAGCAAAGGCCCAGAGCCGTGCCGGATTGGGCAGGCCATCTGAGACGCCTTCGGCAGGCAGCTTCCGTGGTGAGGTCATGGGCATGATGAGGTGTTGATTGGTTCGCTTCGATGGCGCATTCACGCGGTTGGTGAACCGGCCGGAGGTTACACGATCTCCCAGGCGGTAGCGGGTGCGACCGGTGAGCTCGCGCGGCAGGGCCCGCCGAGCTGGGCGAGCATCAGGTCGATGGCCTTGGGCGTGACCTTGTGCAGCTTGGCCGCGAGCAGCACCGTCACCAGCGGGCGCGACAGGAACAGGTCGACCAGCTCCGGCAGCCTCGAGTTGGAGCGGGTTTTGGCGGTGGCACGGCTCATCAGGTCGCGGGCCAGGATCAGCCGGTCGAGATCCTTGTTGGCGATGCTCAGGGCTTCCTCCAGCACCCGGCAGAAACCCTCCAGCGTCTCGGCGGCCCCTTTTCTCCCCTGCGGCCGGAACCGGGATTGCTCGACGCCGGCGGCAAGCGGCAGGAGATGGTGGGTCAGCCCTGTCGCCCGCAGGATGGCAGCGGCCATGATCAGCCCGAGCCAGGGCTGGCGGGGGTAGAGGTCGAGATCCAGCCACGCCTTCCAGGCCGCGGCGGCCGCAGCGACGGCTGGCCAGGAGCCGGTCCGTTCGACCACATCGAGCCACAGGTCCTCAGCCTCCGCCTCGTCATGATCCGGATCGTAGACCAAATGCGAACGGTTCGCGGGCAGCGGAGTCTCGCCGGCGAGGACGTGGCTGGTGCGTGCGAGCAGCGCGTCGGTCTCCGCGAAGTGCGCCTTCCACGGATCGGCATCGTTGGCATAGGGCAGGTAGGCCTCCTCACCGCCGGGATCGGTCTTCTTGCTTCCGGCCCTGATGGGTGCCTGCTCCGCCACGCCTCGGATGCCACGCAGGGCGGCCAGTCCGTCGATCGATAGCGGCCAGGGTGCCCTGCTGGCCAGAGCGGTGCGCCGGGCCCGCAGGGCGGCCGCGGCGCGGACAAGCTCGTGCGTGGGATGGCGCACATCCATGCCGGCATCATGCAGAACCAGGTCCCCGACATCGACAAGGTGTCCGTCGAGGAGCAGCGCCCGCACGGCCTCGGTCATATCGCAGCGGGACTGCCACCCGACCGCGAGGCCGGAGGTCTCGAGCCGGGCGTCGAAGCGCAGGGTGCTGATCGTGATCAGCTCGAGCCGGCCGGCGACGGTCTCCCACGGCAGTTCCGGCAGGGAATAGGCGCAGGGGAACGGTTGTTCCTCCTCGATCCCCCCTACCCTGCCCCCGAAAAGTAACCGGGGCAATTTGGGGGGCGATGCTCTGGAGCCATCGTTCTATGCAGAAGGCGGACCCACTTTTCACTGGCGGAGTTATGCGGACTGTCAAAGCGACGCTTCGGATCGGCACGCTGCGTCAGCGGGCTGTAGCGGTGACACCAGGCTCCGGAATCGTGAGCTGGGCCCTGCGGCAATCAATTTCAGCTGTCGCGCCATAGGGTAATGTGGCCATCGGATCCGTGTGTCCGAAATCGCATTCTGCCAGCACTGGCAGGTGCTGCATGCCCGCCTCGGCGAGAGCGCGCAGGACCGCCTCCTCCTGCTCCCTCCTATAGACTTCGTTCGTCTGCCCGCCCGGGCGTCCGAGAACGATGCCTGAGAGACGGGGCAAGATGCCCTGAGCCACTAAATTGCGGAGCCAGCGCAGGACAAGGGTTGCCGGCGGGGCTTCCTCGGAGGTCTCGTAGAAGAGGATCGCCCTGTTCCAGTAATCCAGCGGCGGCCACCAATCCGAGCCTTTCAGCATCTCCAGGACCTCGGCGCAGCCACCGATGAGATGTCCCTGTGCAATCCCTGTCCCCTGTAAGGTTCGCGGGCCGGTCGAGGGTGTCATCCTTCTGCGGCGGCTCTGGTTCTCGGGATCTTTCCAGGGCAGATGTTCGACGGTCCACCCTTCCGGGTTTGGTTCGATCGCTCCGATGGGATCTGTTTGAAAGATGGCCTTGCGCAGGGCGTTCTCGGCGTAGGCATGCATGCCCCCGTTCTCGGCAAAGCCCGCCATAATGGTCGGACCATAGAACGAGCTAAGACCCGCCTTGAGACAACCGAAGTGCAGGATGGTTGGATCGGAGTAGCCGAGAAAGACCTTGGGATTATCCGCGATCACATTCAGGTCGATATGCGGGATCAGGCGGATCGCATCGTCACCGCCAATGCTGGCAATGACGCCCTTGATCGAGGAGTCTGCGAAGGCCGCATGAATGTCCTCGGCGCGAGCCTGAGGGTACCGGTCGAGCCATGCGGCATCGCGAAGGGTATGGGGCATTTCGACAGGCCTGAGTCCAAAGACCTCGGAAAGAACCTTTTTGCCTGCCTCATAGCGATGCGGGAAGATCGCGGGTCCGCCCCAGCTCGTCGAAACGATAGCGACGCGATCGCCAGCCTGTAGGGCCTGTGGCTTGACCAGGGGTCTTTTCCACCAACGATCCGCCATATTGCATCCTCGCAACGGTCCTTACCTCTTGTCGCATATGGACCGAATAATGAGAACGGCGCCGCTTTCACAGCGCGGCCCAAAGATGTTGATGAAGCCGGTGCTTAGGTTGCCCAGATGACGAGCTCGGCCAGCGGCGGGATCCTTGGCCGTTCCCCATTCAGTCCCAGTCTGTCCCCGAGATAGGTGAAGAACGCCAGCCCGAGCTTGCGGCAGGTCTTCGACAGCCCCAGCATCACGTCGCGCGCCATGCGGCCATCCGCACTCATGGTGCCGCCGGAGATCTTGCGCTTGGTCACCCAGGCGCGCAGGTCGTTCTCGGAGGCATTGGTGTGCAGCGGGATCTCGGGCCGCTCGAGCACCCGCAGCAGACCGTATGTTCGTTGCCGGCGAAGGTGGCTCGTCCACACTATGCGATGAGCGAGGGTTGCGCTGGATGGGCCGGCGCCGAGCCTCCCGCACAGGGGACGAGCCATGCAGCAGAATAGCAAAGTGTTTGTCGGTCTAGATACCTCCAAACTGAAGACCTCCGTCGCCGTGGCCGAGGACGGTCGCCAGGGTGAGATCCGCTTTCTCGGCGACATCGACAACACCCCGGAGGCCGTGCGGCGCCTGGTGAACAAGCTGGCCAGCCGGCACGGCGAGCTGCTGTTCTGCTACGAGGCGGGGCCGACCGGCTATGGCCTGCAGCGCCAGATCTCCGCGCTCGGCCATGAGTGTGCGGTCATCGCGCCCTCGCTCATCCCCAAGCGCCCGGGCGAGCGCGTCAAGACCAATCGCCGCGATGCCCTGACCCTGGCCCGGCTGCACCGGGCCGGCGAGCTGACCGTCATCTGGGTTCCGGATCCGGGCCATGAAGCCGTGCGCGAACTGGTGCGAGCGCGGGAGGCCGCGATGGCAGATCTGCGTGAGAAGCGCCAGCACCTGCAATCCTTCCTGCTGCGTCATGGGCGGATCTTCCCTGGCCGTCAGCCTTGGACCCGGGCGCACGCACGATGGCTGGCCGAACTCATCTTTGAGCATCCGGCCCAGTATCTGGTCCTGCAGGAATACCGGAAGGCGATTGAGGAGGCCGAGACCCGCCTCGCGCGGTTGACCCAGCAGGTCGCCGAGGTGGTCGCAACCTGGTCGATGGCGCCGGTGGTGGAGGCGTATCAGGCCCTGCGCGGCGTGGCGCTCCTGACGGCGGTGACCTTTGTGGCCGAGATCGGCGATGTGCGCCGCTTCGAGAGCCCGCGCCAGCTGATGGCCTATCTCGGTCTGGTGCCGTGCGAAAGCTCCACAGGCGAGCGGGTCCGGCGGGGCAGCATCACAAAGGCTGGCAACACCCGCGTTCGCCGGGTTCTGATCGAGGGCGCCTGGACCTATCGCTTTCCGGCCCGGATGAGCCGCGTGCTGCAGGAACGCCAGGAGGGCTTGCCGCAGATCGTGCGGATGATTGCCTGGAAGGCGCAGGTGCGGCTGTGCGCGCGCTATCGGCGGCTGATGGCGGCCGGTAAGCGCCAGACCGTGGTGGCAACTGCAATCGCGCGGGAGATGACAGCCTTCCTCTGGGCGATTGGCCATGAGGTTGAGCCACGCTCCGCCGCCTGAGGGCGAACAAAGACAAGACCTCAGAACGAACCAGATCACGCTCGACTGACATCTGTGATTGCGCAGCACCGGAGGCAGGGCCTCGGTGGGGAACCCTCGTCCGAATTGTGTGGCCGATGATGTGTCATTGACGCCCGCCAGCAGATCGAGGCAGCCCCGGACGAACACACGGAAATGCGGTGACCAACCCGCGCATCAGAGTCTGCTCAACCGTCGTCTTGACGGCTCTGTCTCCGGCCCTGCGCAATCGCTTTATCCGGCCTGGCCCTGTTCCTGCATCGGGATTGCATACCCACGTCAAGGCTCATTGACAACGAACATCAGAGTTCGGTCTTCCTCCGCGCCAGGCGGGCCAGCAAGTCGTCGAGCTCCTTGTAGCCCGTGCGCAGGCCAAAGATCCGGTCAAACTGCCACCGGAAGGCCCGCTCCCCACCTGGCGAGGGGCTCTGCTTCCACAGCTTCAGGCTGCGGTAAAAGCACCAAATCGCCTCGCGGACCAACTCCACCGCCTGGGCCTGCTTGGGGAGGCCGGCATCAGCTTCTGCAGGTGGCGCTCCGCATGGATCCAGCACAGGGCGTGCGTGGTCACCCGGAACTGACCGGCATCGTCGGAGACCACGACGGTGTTGTCCATCAGCCCGTGATGCCGGAGCGCCCCCAGGTGGCGGCTTCGTCCAGTGCCTGCAGCAGAGGCCGGTCGAAGATGTTGATCGAGCACCGCAACAGATGCTGCCACCACTCCATTTGCGAACCGAACACCTGGTCCGGATGCGTGGCCAGCCGAGCGATCACAGTCGCATCGACAGATTGCGCCCGCAAATAGTCCAGTGTGGCTTCGTTGACGACGTAGTCCTCGCAGCCGGCCCGCAGCAGCGTCAGGAAGTTCAGGCGCGACTTCGACCGGCTGGTGCGAAAGACGCAAAAGCGCTCGCCGCCGATCTGGGTGGTCACCGCAGGACGGCGGGCATGGCGCGCCCCAGTGTCGTCGACGGTGAGGTAGGGTGAGGAGGTCAGGCCCGCCTGTAGAATCGCGCGGTCCTCCTGCTCAAACGCCTCCAGATCGGCGGTGAGCAGACGCACCACCTCGCGCTTCGAGATCGACAGGCCGATGCCGTTCAGCAGATCGGTCAGGCGCTCGGTGGTCACCTGGCCTTGCGTGTGCAGAGCCAGGCAGATCCGCTTCACATTGGGCCCGAACCCGCCGGTGATGCCGGGCGGCAGCGGCGCGATGATGGTTTGGCCCTCGGAGGTCACCCAGCGTTCCCGCTTGTAGCGCACCACCTCGGCGGCCAGCATCAGATCCCGATGCACCACCGTCTTGTACCCCTTGAAGCGCGAGCCGGGTGGCACCTCGACCTGCAGCGTCACCTCGCGGGTGACCCGATCCCGTTTGGCGCCACGACCTGGACGCCGGCCTGGACCGGGAGGCTTTGGCTGGGTGGCTTTCTCCATGCCGGAGGGTTTGAAGGGTGGGCGCGGCGGCAGGTGCTTGAGCCGGGCGATCTCATCCTTCAGGGCTTGATTGTCGCGGCGCAGGTTGCTGTTGTCGAGGCGCAGTTGCTCGATCTCTTGCTCCAGTCGAGCAATCTTGCCAGCCAGATCCGAGACCAGCTCGCGCAGGACCTTCTGAGACAGCGGTTTGTTGGAACCACCCGGCGGTGAGGTCATGCCGGGATTGAATCATGAATGTCCAGTCGGAGGAATCCCTCGCCCCCCAAAATGCCCCACTTACCCGAAAAGCATCACTGCGCCCTCAGACTAAGCTCTTGATAAACTGGACCTTAGCTTAGCAAGGCGAAGTGAAGCAAGCCTTCGCTACGTTGAGAGGCGAGATCATTCAGGTCTCCCTTTGAGACTCCGGTCGCGGTTCAGCGCCGTCGGCCTCGCCAGGGCGACCCGACGCGCCCTTTTTGACCCGCGAGGGCGCGGACGGGCTCGGGAGCGCTTATTCTAAGCCATTTCAGGAGGCGCCGTGAAAGCTCTCGCTGCTCTTCTGGTTAACGCGTCCGCGTGAAAGACGCCCTCAAACGATCAGTTGCTCACGACAAGCGAAAGTGTACAAAGGGCTTGAAAATGGCTTCGGAAAACCATTGATGGCCCCTCCCCTCTCGAAAGCTCGGCTAATCGGCTACGCTCGGGTCTCCACAGAGGACCAAGCGCACGATGCTCAGCTCGACGAACTGCGCGCGGCTGGCTGTGCCGAGATCCACCAGGAGCATGGGTCCGGCGCAAGCCGAGCTCGGCCGGTGCTGGCGCGACTAATCCGTGAGATCAAGCCAAGTGAGGTTCTGGTCGTGGTGCGCTTGGATCGTTTGGCTCGTTCAGTCAGCCACCTGCTTGAGGTGATAGAGACGCTGGAGGCAAAGAAAGCACATTTCCGCTCCCTGCGCGATCCGATCGACACCTCGACACCTCAAGGCATATTTTCCTTGCAGGTGCTCGGTGCAGTCGCCCAGCTCGAACGCTCTCTGATCTCAGAGCGCACGCGAGCGGGCATCAAGGCCGCCAAGGCACGAGGGAAGAAGCCGGGAAATCCAGGGATGCGGGAGCGGAGGCCGGAGGCCATCCGCAAGATCGCTCTGGCCCGGGAGAAGGTCTATGTGGATGATCTGATCGCCGGCGCGGACCAATGGATGCCGACGGTGCGCCGCATGCGCCCGCAGCACCCCTGGGAAGACGTTGTTCGCGTCCTCGGTAACAACGGCCAACGGTGGACGGTGGCCCGGCTCCGGCGCGCCGTCGGCAAGCTCGTGTCGCAGCACATGGCGGACCCTGCCCTCCTCCGCCCTGCCCCACGCAAGAACCTAGAGGACCGGCTCATGACGCTGATCGCCGGCATCGCCATGACCGACCCGAGCCTCTCGCTGCGGGATATCGGAGCGCAACTGGAGCGCATGCGGGAGCGGACCCCACGCGGCGGGCTCATATGGTCAGCCTCCTCAGTGAAGAAGCAGTTGGATCGAGCACGGAAGGCAGGGCTGGCGCTGCCGACATCGCTGGGGGCTGTGATCTAGATCCGAAACGCTCGGAGGGCGCAGAAGTCATTTCTGGTCCCTGCGCGACTCTGATGGCCCCCACGCCTCAGAGCATATTCTCTCTACAAGTTCTGGGGCTGTCGCCCAATTGGGGCGGTCCTATATCACTGAGCGCACCAAGGCAGGTATCACGGCTGCGGCCCGGCGCGGCGAGTGGCCGGTCAACCCAAGCTTAAGAGCCCGCGATCCGATTGCAGTTCGCAACGCAGCGGCCGGCTGGTCTCACGCTCATCTCGAAGAGGTCCTGGAAACGCTCAAGACTTGGCTGCCCATTGTCCATTAATTGCGCCCTCAACGCACCTGGGATGACGTAGCACTTATCCTCAATGCCTCAGACCAATTATGGACAGCGGAGCGACTACGTCGGACCACCAGACGTCTAATGAATGAGGGCTTGGCCGAAAAGGCGCTCTTATCGAAGGCCCCTCCCCGGTTCCCGAGCGAACGCCTTCTGACACTCGTCACTGACATCGCCGTAGCCGCGCCTGAGCTCACCCTGCGTCACATCGCAGCCCGTTTGAAAAGGATGCGGGAGCGGGCTCCTTGAGGAGGCGTCAGATGGTCTGCTTCATCTGTGAAATCGCTTATCGATCGGACCAACAAACTCGGGCGAACCGCCAATAGCGAGGTCTTGAGCTAGGCTTATATTCAAATCCTCACCAATCTGCTTCTGAATCGTCAAAACCTGACAATTCGGCCGCGATCTCCTGCAGCGCCCGATCCAATGGGCTTCGCCGTCCGCCGGTTCTAGTGGAGCGCCCAGCCCCCTGCCCTCCGTGTGTCAATCGCCGCCTGACGGTCCTAACCCCTCTCACGATCAGGTGGGCAAGCTCATCGTCGCCCAGCTCGTTAACCATATCTTCGATCTCGTGGCGGCTTGCCCGCTTTGCCAAAGACGTAAGCGACACGGCCTCTAAAGGCTGCTCCTCGGGAGTTTTCGTCGGGATGGTAGGCGATGCACGCCTGGCGGCAGCAGGCTTGGGTGGGGAGGCTCCGAATAGGTCCCCCTGCCTCTCGTCCCAAGATTGTCGCCGCCTCGTCGGGCCCCGTCCCAAAAGTTTGCCTCCCCTGCCCTGCTGGATGGTAAGGTAGACAACCCGTCTCTGGATCCACGATCCAACCCACCCACCTCGCCGATGCAGTCACGCCACGGAGCAGATCGCGGAATTGCAGCAGCACTGCGACTGAGGCAGTTGACAGCTGTCAACCCGTGCCGGCTGCGAAGTTTTATACCGATGCTCGCCGGAGCTTAAGCACGCAGCGGCCAATAGCCCGTTGCGTTTTTTAAGAATTGCGTCTGCTGCAGTTATTCGATGGCTAGGTTGGCCAGTGAGGCCGACTTATCTTGAGGAAGACATCCGGCAGAATCGACCTAACCGATGAGGCATATTACCTGCCGGGACCGCCCCACCCCCTCGACTGGCAACCCATTATTGACATCTGTCAACCGCAGAGAGCTCAGTTCCTGGTGGTACAAACCTGACGCTCGGTGCGCGTGCACAGATCGGCTGAGGGGCTAAGCGGACATTCGGCCAAGATGGACCGCGCAGATCATCGATTCAGTTCCGCTACTGCTAGCGCCGTAACCTGCAGATCAATGGTTGCCAGTTGGTCGTCCGCGCTCATAAACCAAGCAGCCGATAGCGCCGTCCAGGCCAAGACCCAGCGTAATAGACGTTGTCGCTCCAGCCCTGCGGCAGAGGTGACGAGTTCCAGAGGACGCGCGAAGCGGCCGGGCATAGTTGCAACCGGGTGTGTAGGATTCGCCAAATCGGGGTTTGTAAAGATGTTGGCGAAGTCGAAGCCGCGCTCTCCGACCAAGCGCTTTGGATCAATGGCGAGCCAGCCGCATGCTCCGAAGTCGAGCACGTTATCGTGGTGCAAGCCACCGTGCAGGACCCCGACTTCGCAGGGCTCGGCCAGCAGCGTACGGGCCGCCTCAGCGCAGTGGACCAGAATGCCCCCATGCGTGGCGGCTGCCGGCTCCAGGCCGCGAAGCCAACCCATCAGTGGGATCAGGTCAGGATGCGGCTTTGGTCTGGGGGCGTGAAGGCGGGCAGCAGTAGCACACAGAATGCGGCAGGCTTCGTCATCGCGGCCGGACCGGGCCATTCCAGCGAGCGAGTCCGAGCCGGTAGCACGCTCCAACAATAGGGCTTCATAATCCCGAGCCAGAACCCGCGCTGCGCCTTCGCCGTCCCACCATTCCATCAGCACGTCGCCAAAGCGCTCGTCCTCGTTATGGGATATCTTGAGTATGGGCTCGCCATCCTGTGTCACCGGCAACAACCGAGCGGCTGGGGTAGTGATAGGCTCGCCGTCGGGAACCAGATTCCAAAGTGTCAGGTAGGCCTCAAACATCGGTCAGACATATCACGGTGTATGGCCGCTTAGGAGACGTGAGCCGCGATGACCGATGGATGCTCACGACGGGCTTTATCCCTTAGGGCATGGCGGCCGACCAAGAATTGAACACCCAAAAGGGCGCTTTGGCCCCATGCTAGTTGACAGTTGTCAACTCTGCTATCCGTCTGAAACTCCCACCCGTTGGTGCGAGGCATGCCGGGATCTGAATTCGGCACCTTCCCAACGAAAGGGCAGGGGAGGCAGATCGGCACGCCGCACTTTCTGAAAATTGGATCGGCCCCGTTAGGCTAGCGGCGCTTCAGTGAGAGTGGACTTCTATCAACTCCAGTGGACAGTCCCCGACCTAGCGAGTATTGGCGCCAGGCTTTCAATTCGAAGACTGTGACAGTTGACAGGTGTCAACTGGACCCAACAGTGCTCCATGAGTATACTTTTTTACCGACGCTGGGCGATCGTTGTACTCACCGGGCAGGATGCTCAATGAGCTTTAGGTCGATACGAGGATTTTCTAACCAAAGCGGCCTCTATGGGTCGTTGACACCTGTCAACTGAAGATCCCGCAGCCCGAGAGTACCGGCGTATCGATCTGCGAAATCCTATGGAAGGTACCACGGTCCTCCGCGCTAGTTGACACCTGTCAACTCCCCGCCAATGGGGCAGGGAGTCGGATAACCTTTGCGCGATTAAGCCGTTCACTTGGGCAGCCCCAAGCATGGAGAGATCGCTTTACGAGTTGACATCTGTCAACTGCGGGTCCGTCGCTAGATGTAAATCCAATAAACTCGGCTTCGATCAACCGTTGCCACCTGTCAACTCCACGCGCAGGGCAGGGGCGCCGGGAGATCCCGCTCCCTGACAAAACGTTGCGAACATCCCTAGTTTTTGCCGCTCTAAAGGGCAATTTTTACCAATTGTAAAGGATTTCGAGCTTCTAGTTACGCAAGCGGCCGCTTTTGCGGCGACACTTCCGTATCTAGGAGGGATCACATGGCCCTTGCACAGCTGAAATCCGATGAACCTCAATGGGTTGATGAGCAGATCTTCCGGGCGCATGCGAAAGGACTTTCTGAGAAGCTCCATTCGCAACGCCTCGCCCTCCATCCCCCGATCGCGCGCAAGACTCTGCGCAAGTTTACGTCCGTCGAAGCCGCTAAACTGATTGGCGTCAAAGATGGCTATCTCCGGCAACTCTCATTGGAGGGGAAGGGGCCTCAGCCTGAAGTTCTTCCGAACGGCCGTCGGCAATATAGCCTTGAGGATGTTCATGCGTTGCGCGCCTATCTGGATGAAACAGGCAAGGCTGGGAGACTGTACGTAAAGCACCGCGCTGAACATGAGCACCTGCAGGTTATCAGCTGTGTAAACTTTAAAGGGGGCAGCGCCAAAACAACAACTGCTGCCCACCTTGCTCAGTACCTTGCCATGAACGGGTATCGGGTCCTCGCTGTCGACCTCGACCCTCAAGCCAGCCTTACAGCTTTGCACGGGCTCCAGCCAGAGATGGATGTCAATCGAAATGAAACCATTTATGGTAGCATCCGGTATGATGATCAGGCCCGCCACCCAAGCGAGATCATTCGCAAGACCTATATCCCTGGCCTCGATTTGCTTCCAGGCAATCTAGAGCTACAGGATTTTGAGTACGATACGCCAAAGGCACTGGTGTCCCGGGGTCCAAACGAACCGATGTTCTTCGAGCGGATCAGTTTGGCTCTCTCTGAGGTCAAGGACAATTATGATGTTGTCATCATTGATTGCCCGCCTCAGCTCGGCTTTCTTACCCTCTCGGCTCTAAGCGCGTCGACCTCTATGGTCATCACAGTGCATCCTCAGATGCTGGATGTGATGTCAATGTGCCAGTTCCTGACCATGGCGTCAGACCTGCTCGAGCACGTGAAAGATGCTGGAGGCCAAATCCGGTTCGACTGGGTCAGGTATCTTGTTACTCGCTTCGAACCTGGCGACGGGCCCCAGTCCGACATGGTCAAATTCATGCGCCAGCAGTTCCCGGAGTTTGTGTTCAACAATCCGATGCTAAAGAGCACAGCCATTGCCGATGCTGGGATTACGAAGCAGACCCTTTATGAGGTCCCAAAAGAACAGTTTTCGAAGTCTACCTACGATAGGGCTATGGAATCGTTGAACAGCGTAAACTCTGAAATCGAAGATTTGATCAAGCAGGCTTGGGGGAGAAAGTAATGGGACGCAATAGATCCGCGTTTCTCGGCATCGAGAACAACACTCCCGTACCGGCAGAGCCGTCTCTCGCGCTCGTCCAAAACGAGCTGAAGGCCGCACTGGAGCAGCCCGAACCCGTTACGACATCCGCAACTGAACCGGCGCCTACCCCTGTTGCGCCGCAGACACGTACGGGAATGGGCTGGAACGTCTCCCAAGCCAAGACTGCAAACGCTGTTGGTGCCGTCGGCTCGGCACTTGGGAATCTGCGGGGACAAACGAACGCTGAGATTGCAGCTCTGAAGAGCCAGCTTGAGTCCGGCGACACCATCGTGGAGCTAGAGACTGATAAGATCGATGGATCATTCGTATCTGATCGTATGGAGCGTTCTGACGAAGCCACCGACACGCTCGTCGAGCAGATCAGGAACCGCGGACAACTCGTTCCGATCCTAGTCCGGCCAAACCCAACGGTCTCGGGGCGCTACCAAGTCGCATTCGGTCACCGGCGTCTTGCCGCGGCCAAGAAGCTCGGAATTACCGTTCGGGCCATCGTTCGTAATTTGACCGATGAAGAGCTTGTGATTGCACAGGGGCAAGAAAACAATGCCCGCCTCGATCTGAGTTACATCGAAAAAGCCATGTTCGCTGTGAAGCTTGAGGAATCTGGCTTCAACCGCAACGTGATTGGTGCCGCACTTGCCGCTTCTAAGAGTGAACTCTCACGCCTTATTGCGGTCGGCACGAAAATTCCGCGCAGCATCATAATGGCTGTCGGTGCCGCTCCCGGCATCGGACGGACACGTTGGAACGATCTGCTTGAGTTGTTCAAGGAAAACAAGTGCCTGGATCGCGCCACGGAAATCGTCACCAAGCCCGACTTCCAGGACCTAAGCTCCGATGACCGCTTCACGGCGTTGGTTGCCAAGCTGTCCAAGAAGGAGCGTGTAGAACCCTCTCAGTCGCAACCGCAGATCTTCCTGAAGGACGCCCACGGCCGACGTGTCGCTCGCATAACAGATTCTGACGATCGTGTTGCCATTCAAATCGACAAAACCGTAAACAGCAAGTTCGGCGCATTTCTTGTCTCGAAGATTGAGCAGCTTTTCCGGGAGTTTGAGGAAGCTAATCCGTCGACGTAATCTGCTCAGGGCAGGAGGTTCCCTCCTGCCCTCTGATCTACCTAGCTAAATTTTTCTGTAATCATTCAATCGAAGTTCGACTGTAGCGATCTTATCAGCCAAGGACTTGATTGGTCGCCAGGGAACATTGCTGAACGCTGCGCCACGATCACAGGCGTTCCTAATCAATACGAGCCGAGGGTACAGGCAAAAGCCAGCAAACGTAGCGAGGGGAGGGGACAAAAGTGCGGGCTTGCTGTCCTCAATCTGGACTCTGTACAAAGTCGGAAGTTG
Source organism: Microvirga yunnanensis (assembly GCF_025460875.1). Lineage (NCBI taxonomy): Bacteria > Pseudomonadati > Pseudomonadota > Alphaproteobacteria > Hyphomicrobiales > Methylobacteriaceae > Microvirga > Microvirga yunnanensis. Next base: position 192,352 of record NZ_JAMXFI010000001.1, on the reverse strand, counting down.
CGTTCAACTGATCGGTTGATGTCGCCGCCAAACCGGTTTTTGAGGGCTGCTGCAGTCGTACTTTCTTAGCCAATTGGGGGAAATGTGCTCCCTGGGGCAGCCAGAATCGGCCAAGATTGGCCCAGATCGGCCGGTTTAGGGCCAAAACAGCCTAGGATGTTCATTTCCTGCCCGCGCTTCGCGCTCATGGCAGATCGTAGCGACGCCCAGAAACGCTACCGTTGTCGATGCTTAACCCTTCTTATACAAGAGCTTAGAGAACGAGGAATCAGTTAGGGGGCTGCTGGTGCGCCTGAGTTTGACCGATGAAAGATCAGAGCGATCGGCGATCGCTGTTCCCGAATTACCGTGGGAGACAATTGCTGGTCGTTTGGAGCAGCTCACGATCGACATTCTTCGTTTCGATGCCCGGTTGGAGGCGTCGTGTCTGGCCGCTGGCTGGCAGTCCCGTTGCGACATGACTGAAGCCGTCCGAGCCCTCATGCTCGACGGCCATCTAGTCGACGTCGGCGATCTGGTGCTGCATGACGCCGGAATGGACGTCCGCAGCCCGACGCACGAACTTACCCGGGCGGCTGCCGCTCTCAAAGCTCGCCGGACTGCCATGGCAAGAAAAGCCCCTTGGCCAGTATCTTTCGACGGCCTTGCGGCCCTGAGAGGTGTTGGCGGGATCGGCGCCGAAGCGACAGCATCGAAACGTAAGCGGCCTGATCCCGATGATGACGAGGCTTATCCGGCCTTTGCCAATGACGCGGACCCTTGGAAGGCGCATTTTGCCGAAATTGACGCCGTCTTGGATCGCACCACAAGGGTCCTGGCGGGTGAAACTCCGCTGCCCAAGAGCCGGTCGCACCTGGTTTATGACCCAGATCAGGATGAAGCAGAGGCCGAGGACCTGTGGCTCGATCTTGTCAAACGGACTTCTCATTGGCCGGCCGTCGCTGCTGCGGCCGTGGCCTGGAACGTCTGGCTGGATCTAAACCTCTATACCCGCTTGCCCTGGTTGGGGCTAACGATGGCCGCTTCTATCCTGCGAGCGAGAGGGCTGACGAACCACCTTCTCCCGCTGGCGGCCGGCTTCAAGCAGTCGAAGTTCCGACCGCAGGGCAGGGAAGGGGCAAAGGAGAAACTCGATGGCTTTTGCAGTGTCGTCGAGGAGGCCCTGGAGATCGCGAACAAGGATCTGGAGAGGCTGATCCTGGCACGTGAGCTGATGGCGCGGGTCACAGCCAAGACCCGATCTAACTCCAAGCTACCGGAACTGGTCGACCTGTTCCTGTCCCGCCCTTTGGTGACGGTGCCGCTCGGCGCCAAACTGCTGAAGGTCACGCCGAAGGCGGTGGATCTGATGCTGCAGCAGTTGGGCGGGGCCCTCCCGCGGGAACTGACCGGCCGAACCCGTTATCGGGCTTGGGGCATCGTCTAAGCTTTCCTTAGTTATGCCATGAGGCTGTCATTGGCTGTTCATATTCAATGGGTTAGTGCTTGATCCCGTTCTCAAGGGCGGTTTCCTATGTTGATGTGGAGCACAGTTGTTACCTTCCTCCTCTCGCTGGTGGCTGTCGGGCCGCTGCGGGCGAGTGCTCCCTCCTGGCTTCTGTCCGGTGCGGAACTGGCGGCGGTGATCAGCCTCTTCGCTCTGGTGTGCTTTCTTGAAAGCAGCGGCGGCAACACGGACCGCTCCAATCCAACGGCCTGACAAGTTTCGGTAAGGAACTCCGCCTAGGGTGCTGCTCCGTCCTTGATCGGAGACAGCCCATGAGAAGCTTTCTGCTCGCCACGATCGGGATTGTCCTGGCGTCCCCAGCAGCGATCGCCGATGGCCTGAGCCTTGCAGGCTCCCTATGGCAATGCACCCGCGCTTCCGACCGATCTCAGTTCGTGATTACCTTCTATCCGGGTGGTGGCGTTGGGGGAGGGGAATTCGAGAACGGTGAGGTGACCCCCTACATCTTCGATGCGTCCAAGACGAAGCCGGGCGAATGGCCGGGCAAGTGGGACCAGACGGGCCAGCGTTTCACCTGGGCGTTCCCGGATCAGAGCATCCGGATTGAGGGAAGCCTTCCAGGTCCGGGGCAGGCAAATGCGCCGCTTACTGGCACCGAGACCTCGTCGGGAGAGCGCTCGGCCATTACCTGCACCTCCCTGTCCAAGCTGCCGAAGATCGGGGAGGGTTTTGTAATCCCGAAGAACGGTCGCTTCATCGATCTGGACCAGGACGATGGCGAGCTGAAGGTCCCGGCGGGCGTCTCGCTTCAGGAGCCGGGAGGACGCTAGGAGTTACGATCGCGGTGAGCAGGGCTCAGTCGGATCTCGGTGCTCGGCCGAGAGCCATCGGCGGTTCGATGTGATGACCTCCAGTCCCAAAAGTCTGGCCAGCCTGCGACATAATGTTCACTCTGACCTGCTTGTGAATTGTATATCAATCCTTATATCAGGCTTACCCCAGCGGACATCGTATGTGGACTTCGTGAGCGACGGGCGTCACCGCGTGCTCCGATGAGACCGTGCCGGACGGATGTACTCCGGCACGAGCTGTTCCTGCGCTTGCCTGACGATGCGAGCGCCCGTCTGGTACCTTATCAGCCCAGGCCCGTAGTGCGCGAGGCCGAGGTGCGAAGGCACCCGGTCCGTACGCCCCGGAGCCTGGGCTTTTCCATTTTCTGTCAGGCCCCGATGAGAGCCGCACGACTTAACGACGTTTCCCTCGGATTGCAGCAATCAGCAATTCCGCCGCGACCATCGCCCGATCGTGGCGGACCGTCCCGGCGATCGCAGCCGCTCGCTCGCTGGTTTCCGGGGCGAGTGCTGTCTTGAGCGGGGCCAGGAGCGACCCAGTTCTTGGATTTGATCCCTCGTGCGCAGCACCAATGCCGAGTTCGGTGACACGGCGGGCCCAATACGGCTGGTCGGCGACCTGGGGCACCACCACCTGCGGCGCGCCAGCGCGCGCCGCCGCTGTGGTCGTTCCGGCGCCGCCATGGTGCACGACGGCCGCGACCCTGGCGAAGAGCGCCTGCTGGTTGACCTCACCGACAACGAAGCAGTCTTCCTGATCGTCGATCAACGCGAGATTGGCCCAGCCGCGACCAAGGATCACGCGCCGGCCTTGCGCGCGAACCGCCTCGATGGCAACGCGAGCTGGGTCCTCTGCCGCGTGCATGGCCATGCTGCCGAAGCCCACATAAACCGGAGGCTCTCCAGAGGCGAGAAATGCCTCCAACTCGGCTGGGAGCGGACGGCTGTCGGACAGGATCCATGCTCCGGTCTGGACCGCGTCGGTCAGGTCAGTCGGACGCCATGGGCTGAGCACCGGGTCCGATGCCAGCCATGGCCGATGTGTGAAGACATGGTCGCGGACATTGTCGAGGGGCGGCAGGTCGATTGCGGCGCGGTGAGTGTTGACCGCTTGACCGAAGAGCGCGTTCTTCGCCTGGGCGTTGAACGCCCACAGAGCCAGATTGTCGGTCAGTCCTGGTGGGTGGGGCCAGCCCGGGTATTCCATGGGCGGGTGGTGCGGTGAGGGCACCATGAGCGGGCAAAAGGCCGCCCAGCTGAAATGGATGCCCAGCTTCTCGGCCACGGACTGAGCCGCCGCCACGGACGGGAACAGGCCAGTTGCGACGATTGCATCACAGCCCTCGGCCGCCGCCGCGATCGCCTCATATTGGGCCGGGACCATCTTGGTCGCCAGTTCGGGCAGCTTTAGGCCTGATTGTTTCGCCTGCGCGATCCACTGGCGCACTGGCATGAAGGCTGGTGCCATCGGCAGGCCCTCTCGCTCCAGCACCCCGACGAACTCGGCATCGGCCGGGGCGGATACCAGCGGCTCGACACCCCTCGATTGTAAGGCCAAGCCAAGGGCCACCAGCGGCTGGACATCCCCACGCGACCCATAAGTCGATAACAGCACACGCATCTTCAAAGCTCCCTCAAGGTTGATCGAGGGCAGCGTTTATGGGCCATGACCGGGGGCTTGCCGCAAGCCGGGGGTCCGCTACAAATCAATAGTGGAAGGATGTGATGGCTCTTCCATTTTCCCTCGAGCTATCAACATCCGCTCACTAGGTCACGCACTCATAAACTAATGGCGGGAGCTGCAAGGTTCTGATCCAAGCTTCTTGAGGGAAGCTGCTGATGGCGCCAGCGTCGCTACGAGTTGACGGAAATTCGAATAGACGGTGATCAAGCCGCTGCTACCGAGCAAGTCGCGCGGGCTTGCTTCCGTCAAACCCGCTTTAGCTAAATCTGGATGCGCTTTACGAGCCGATGACCTATAAGGGCCGCTCGGACGCTCGGAGAGACGTTCAGACAGGAGCCTGACCATGATCAAGTTCAGCGTCTACTATCCGGCCAATGGCGGCTCGAAGTTCGATCACGACTACTACCGCACCCGCCACATGCCACTGATCCAGGAACGGCTCGGCGATGCCTGCCTGCGCTACGAGATCGATAAGGGCCTTGCGGGTCGCGAACCGGGCAGCGCGCCGGAGTTCGTTGCGGCGTGCCACATCTACTCGCCGACCCTGGAGACATTCCAGGAGGCGTTCTTTCCCCACTCCCCGGAGATCCGCGCGGACGTCGCCAACTATACGGACATCGTGCCCATCGTGCAGATCAGCGAAGTCATTGGAGGGTAGGGGGCGTCGGCGCGTCAGGCGGCTGAGACTAAAGAAGCTTCAATGCGCTTAGCGCATCGCCAGTCGCTGCGAAAGCAGCCGTATTGTCGAAGATGCACCAGACTGCTCGGCCGGCCTTCGCATGGTCTCCAAGGGTCGCGGCGGCTTCCGCGATGACCTCTTGCGAGTACGCCGAGTAGTACATCTTGGGCGACCCATGCAGGCGGTAGTAGACCAGACCAGTCCAGCCGCCCGGAGTACCGGCACTCGGATGAGGCTTGGGGTCGGCCGCCACCCGGGAGATCCGGTGCTCCAGGAGGAAGGCGTCAACATCGGCGGTGAACCATGAGGCGTGCCGCGGTTCACAGACGAGATCTCCATCAAAGGCCTCTCGAAGCCTCTCAACGAATGATCGCACGTCGACAGGGTCGAACTTCAGGCTTGGAGGAAGCTGAATGAGAACTGGTCCGAGCTTGGGCCCGAGTCCGGCAATTTCTCCCAGAAAGCGCTGCAACGGCTCGTCGATCTCGCGGAGGCGGCCTTCGTGGGTGATCGTCTTCGGCATCTTCATGGCAAAGCGGAAATGCTCCGGGACATCACCGGCCCAGCGCTGATAGGTCGACAGGCGATGCGGGCGATAGAACGAGGAGTTGATCTCGACGCCGTCAAACCGGCTCGCATAGCGTACCAGATGGCTGCCCTCGCTCGAGAAGGCGTCATCGTACTGCTTTGGGATCGCCCAGGCGGCGGTCCCAACGAAGATGCGGTGCTCACTCCTACCCAACATCAGGGCACCGGGCTGCCAGGGGTTAGCCTCGCTTGAGCTTCCCAGCCGCTGCATCGAGCTTCTCGCGGCTGTTCCCGTGCTCCTTGATCAGCTCCTCAGCCTGCGCAACACTGATGCCGTGCTTCCGGGCAAAGTAGCCGACCTCGTACTCTTCTCCGCCGGCGACCCGGCCGCGGTCCGCACCACCGCGATTGGCTTTGTCATCAGACATTCCGTTACTCCATACACAACTACGACACTTCAAAAATGCGTCACGATGGGGAGTGGTTTCCTGGTGCGTTAACCAACCCCGAGACTCCTGTGGAGAACTCGGAACGAGTCATTTCGGGGCGACGTTGCTGACTCGTGAGGCTGCCGGTCAAGGTTGTTAGGGCCGTCACACAGTAGCGTATCGCTGGGAGTTCCACCCATGGCTGAACGGACAGTTTGGAAAGGTCATATCAAGCTCTCTCTCGTGTCCTGCGCGGTCGGCCTATACCCCTCCACCTCGTCGGGTGGGAAGATCCGGTTCAACACCCTCAACCGCAAAACCGGCAACCGCGTGAAGCGCCAGTTCGTCGACAGCGAGACGGAGGAGGTCGTGGAGAGTGAAGACCAGGTCAAGGGCTTCGCCGTTGGCAAGGGGAGCTACATCCAGGTCGAGGACGAAGAACTCGACGCCCTGAAGCTGGAAAGCACCCACACCATCGACATCGAGAGCTTTGTGCCGCGCGAGGAGGTCGATGAGCGCTTTCTTGACACCGCCTACTACATCGCCCCGACCGATAAGGTGTCCAACGAAGCCTTTTGCGTCATTCGCGATGCCATCCGCGACAAAGGCATGGCCGGCATTGCCCGCATCGTGCTGGCACGCCGTGAACGCATGATCCTGCTTGAGCCCCTCGACGAAGGGCTTGTCGGAACCACCCTGCACGCGGCCGACGAGGTACGCGACGAGGACAAGGTCTTCGACGAGATCAGTGAGGTGAAGTATCCCAAGGAGATGAAAGATCTCGCCGCGCACATCATCGACAGCAAGGCAGCCCACTTCGATCCAAAGCAATTTGATGATCGGTACGAGGAAGCCGTCGCCGAGCTTCTGAAGTCGAAACAGGCCGGCAAGCCGCTGAAAGAGGAGCCGTCCGAGAAACCCTCGAACGTCGTCAATCTGATGGACGCGCTCAAGCGCAGTGTCTCAGCCGAGAAGGAAGGGTCTGCGGCCAAGAAGGTTGCTCCAGTGAAGAAGACTGCTGCGAAATCCAAATCGGCGAAGAAGCCCGCACCGAAGGCGAAGGCGCGTAAAGCCGGGTGACTATGACGTTTCGTGTTGCGTAGGAGAGTTTCATGGTCGCGGCCTCAGCCCGTCTGAAATCCAGGAAAGCGCCGTCGCGCGGCCGGACCGTTACGAAAACGGCAACTGGTTCGCTCGCCACCTACCGGGCGAAACGCGACTTCTCTGTCACGAGCGAACCCAAGGCGACGAGAGCCAAGTCTCAGGGGAATCGCTTCGTGGTGCAGAAACATGATGCGCGCCGCCTGCACTACGACCTTCGGCTGGAGCTCGACGGGGTTCTCAAAAGTTGGGCAGTGACCAGAGGCCCGAGCTTGGTCCCGGGTGAGAAGCGCCTGTCGGTGCATACTGAAGACCATCCCCTGAAGTACATCGATTTCGAGGGCGTCATTCCGGCCGGCCAGTATGGCGGCGGGACCATGATCGTCTGGGATCGGGGACGCTGGTTTCCGGAAGGCGACCCGCATGCCGATTATGCCCGTGGCCGTTTGACCTTCACCCTTGAGGGCGAGCGCCTCAGGGGCAAGTGGCACCTCGTGCGGACCCGCGGCAAACCCGGCGAGCGGAATGAGCAGTGGCTGTTGCTCAAGTCCGATGATGAAGCCGCCCGCACCTCCGAGGATCCGGACATCCTCGAGGAGGAGACGACCTCGCTCAAATCAGGCCGGACCATTGAGGAACTGGCCGCCCAAGGCGATATACGGATCGACCATGCGGCACGCGAAACGGTGGCCAGATCCAAGCCTCAGAAATCGCGGCGCCCCTCGAAGGTCAAAGGTGCAAAGAAGGGCATTCTGCCAGCCTTTGTCGAACCCGCGTTGGCACAACTGGTTGAGAGTGCCCCAAGGGGTGGCAACTGGCTTCACGAGATCAAGCTCGATGGCTATCGCATGCAGGCTCGCATCGATGGCAGTGAGGTCAAGCTCCTGACACGAAAGGGGCTCGATTGGACTGCGAAGTTCAAGCCAATCGCAAATGCCCTCAAAGAACTGAAGATCCCATCGGCCTTGCTCGACGGCGAAATCGTCGTGGAAGATGAGGCAGGGGTCTCAAGTTTCTCGGCACTCCAGCAGGAGCTTAAGGGCGGGAAGGGCGAGCGCTTCGTCTACTGTGTCTTCGATCTGCTTTATCTCGACGGCGAGGACCTGAGGAAGGCGACACTGGCAGACCGCAAGGCAGCGTTACGCCTCCTGTTCGATGACCTGCCTCAGGGTGGCGCTATCCGCTTCAGCGACCATCTTGAGGAGGATGGGGCAATGCTCGTGCGGCACGCGTGCCGGATGGGCTTGGAGGGGATCATCTCCAAGCGCGCCGATCAGCCCTACAGGTCAGGGCGCGGCGATGACTGGGTCAAATCGAAGTGCACGCAGCGCCAGGAGCTTGTGATCGCAGGCTACTTGCCCTCGACCGCGAGCAAGAAGGCTGTGGGCTCACTGGTCATGGGTGTCTATGACGCCGGCAAGCTCATCCCTGTCGGTCGCGTCGGGACCGGCTTCACATCGGAGGTCGCGGGCGCGCTCTACAAGACCCTCACGTCGATCGAGATCAAGGCGACGCCCTTTGCCGGCAAGATCCCTTCCGCTGCCAGCCGTGGTGTAAAGTGGGTCAGGCCAGAACTCGTCGCCGAAGTTGAGTTCCGCGGGTGGACCCATGACGGCATGGTCCGGCAGGGCTCTTTCCAAGGGCTGCGTGAGGATAAGGATCCGCGGGACGTCGTGCGGGAGACAATTGCGCAAGGCTCTCGCGACACACGCCCTGGTCCTACGATCCTTGAGAAAGTCCATCTTTCCCATCCGGACCGCATTCTGTGGGAGGACGCGGGGATCACCAAGCTCGGGCTCGCTGAGTTCTATACGGAGATCGCCGATTGGATCCTGCCTCACATCGTAAACCGGCCACTGTCGCTTCTGCGCTGCCCAGGCGGATCGCAGAAGGAGTGCTTTTTCCAGAAGCACGCCTGGGCCGGCCTTGATGAGGAACTGATCCGGCGGATTCGCGTCGGAGAGGATGAGGCTGTTGCGATCCAGGACCTGTCCGGGCTTCTCGCCTTGGTGCAAGCCGGTGTTCTTGAGATCCACCCGTGGGGTTCAACGCTGAAGAACCCGGAGAAGCCTGATCGGCTTGTCTTCGACCTGGATCCGGGCGAGGGCGTCAGCTGGGACGCGGTCGTTCAGGGTGCGATCGACGTGCGTGATTACCTCCAGGACCTCGATCTTGTGAGCTTCGTCAAAACATCCGGCGGCAAAGGGCTGCATGTGGTCGTGCCGCTCCGTCCGAAGGCATCCTGGGACGAGGCCAAAGCATTTGCGGCCGGTGTCGCAGCAGCGATGACGAAGGCGAGCCCCCTCCTGTACACGGACACGATGGCGAAGCGAGCCAGAACAGGCCGGATCTTCATCGACTACCTGCGCAACGGGCGGGGGGCGACGGCCGTGGCGGCTTATTCCACGCGAGCCCGGGCCGGAGCTCCTGTTTCAACGCCCCTGACGTGGGAGGAACTGTCGACGATCCGCAGCGGCAATCAATATCGGATTGGCAATCTGGCCGCGCGCTTGCCTCATCTTCAGAATGATCCTTGGGCTGAGTTTGGAAGTATCGACCAAGTGATCCCGAAATCTCGGAGACGTTCTTAGGCGGTACGGGGTCTGATCAGCACAGGTGTGGCGATACCCTATAGGTCACCACCGATATGCTAGTGGCTGCCAAGTGCGGTAATTTGAGACCCCACTAAAAATCCAACCCCTTTTTCCAAGGCTCCCACTGATGGTGGGAAACTTCATATGGATCAGTGTCGATGGACACCCGTTTCACGTGATGAACGGTGAGCGAGGCAGATTGAAGTCTGAGGGTTGAGTTGCGCAGATCCGTGTCGTCGGCGGCAGGAGTGCTTGAGCCTTCCTGATGCTTGGCGCTGTCACTGGCCTGGAATGGCTCGGGAAGCTCTTCGATGATGGTGTAGTCGGGTTCAACGCCATCTTCAGTGGTTGTATAGAGCTGCGCACTGATCTTTGCGCTCGTACTGGTATCAGCCGGCTGCACACGGGCAGCCTTGTGAAACAGCACGACGTTGTACTGATCCTCTCCCGCCTGGACAGACGGGTAGATGATGCCGTCCAGGGGCGGGTCCGCTTCCGTGGCAAGGAAGTCCGCGACAGCCTGGGTCGCCAGGTATTCAAACGGCTCGTCACTCGGCATGACCGGCACCGTGATCCGCTTCCCGAGGATCGCGAGGAATGCGACGCGCTCCAACTGTCGAACGTAGTCTGGATCGAAAATGCTCCCCGACAGTGTGATGCGGTCCAAAGCCCTGAGATCCAAAAGCCGAAGAGGAGCAATCACCTCAAACCGCCCTACAAGAACCTTGCTCCCGACTGGCGGGCGCACCTCGGCGATGGCTGCTGCGGGGTCGCTCGCACCATAAAAGACCGCGATACCGCGTGCGTTCATTCGGCCGTCTCTCGCCCTTTGCGAGGGCGGCGTCCCAAGCCGCTGTTCTGGATAAACGAGGGCATCCCGAAGATCGCTGTCAGCTTCAAAGGAGCGCGCCCGATAGAATGCGGAGTGCTGAGTTCCAGGGCCGGCGTCGACAACGACATGGCGACCGTCTCGGGTTTGCAGATGCGAGATGTCCTTGAAGATCACCTCCAGGGTCGCCGCGGCATCCCGGCTGAAGAACCGGGTCTCTGTTTTCAGCTTCTCCTCGAATAGGAACCATTGTGCCTGCCATTCCCTCGGATTGGGACCTTTCTCGGCGTAGCAGGCGCCGGCGTCGAATTCGGTTTCATCACCGATTTTCATGCTTTCCCAGTCAGCATAGCGGTCGGCAAGTACCGCTTGGATGTCTCGAGCCGGCTGCTCACCGATGAGCGCCGCACCGCAGATCGCAGAGACAGTGGGGAAGCCTTCCCGCTCCCACTCGTAGTTTAGCTCCTTGTCCTTCTGCATCATCCACTCGAGGTCCGAGGGGTGCTCTGATGTCCGCTCGAAGTGCTGCTCGAAAGCCGTCTCGATCCGATCGGCCATCTCGGCGATGGTAAAAGTTTGCCCAGGCTGGCCACAATAATCGCATTGACCATGGGTGCCCTGATTGGCGATCAGGTCCTCTAGATAAGTTTCGCCGACACAATCAAAGCAAATTCGCTTTGTCTTCAACTGGCCGATGTCGGACATAGGTATTTCTCGGGCTGGGACTTCAGGAGGGAAGATCTGGCCCGCTCCATGTGGTTTGGCCGCGTGCTCTTGTCCAGCCGAATTGTGACAGAGCCGCCCATCGGACGAGTTGCCGCAGGATTGTTCGGTCACATCATCGTTATCGAGGGTTCCAAAACGGCACTCCGTATGGCAGGCGACGATGTTCCGGACCTGATGGTCTCCTTTCTCCTACCAAGCGAGGGACACCGAGGACGAATGCACTTTCCGCTGTCGCCCAACGAATCCGAGCGCCTCGCCGCTCTTCATAAGCTCGAGATCCTTGATACGCCTTCGTCACCGGCTATCGACCGAATCTGTCGAATTGCACAGCGGTTGTTCGACGTCCCCATGGTTCATGTGACGCTAGCCGACACTCATCGGTACTTCTTCAAGGCACGGTTCGGTGGAAGTGAGGCAACTGAAATTCCCCGAGACTATGCGTTCTGCAACTACACGATCTTGCACGATGAGGTCTTCGTGGTTCCGGATGCATTGACGGACCCAACATTCAGCAAAAACCCCCATGTGATGGGCCATCCGTTCCTCAGATTCTACGCTGGCGTTCCACTGACGATCCGGCCGGGGATCCGGCTGGGCGCATTTTGCATTTCCGACGTGAGGCCTCGCGAGTTCAGCCCCCATCAAACATCGCTGCTACGTGGTCTCGGCCGGTTGGTGGTCGACGAGATCTGGTTGCATCATCTGGACGTGTCGGGTCACGTTGAGACCCAGTTCCATGCGTCGGGGGCCATGGACCAATCTCTCGACTTCGAGACATGGATTCTGCCAACAAGCGCTCAGATCCGGGCAGCCCGTGGGCTGCTGAACTGGTCAATCCGAGAACTCGCAGAGGCGGCCAACATCTCGCCGGCATCAGTGAAGCGGATGGAGATTTCCGGAGAGCTGTCAGTCCGGCGGACCAGCGTGGATGCTGTTGTGCGAGCCTTTGAGCAGCACGGCGTTCAGTTTACCCGTGAGCCTGATGGGACCGTTGGAGTGGCCCGGAGGTCGCAGCTAGGGGACGTCCGCATCCCTGAAGAAACGGACTACCCGTTCTAAGAAACGACTGCCGGTCAACTGGGGAGGTGATGGGATACGTGGGCCCGTGGTTCCGACATGGCCTCCCAGGCGAGTTCGGCCAGCACTCCGTAGCGTTCCTGATGGGCGGCAGAAGCCCAGATCACCTCGAGGTGGCCTCTAATGTCACGCAACGCGATGACCGAGCCGTCCCAGCGAACCGTGGCTGAACCGGCTGAACTGGCGTCATAGCCCGTTTCCTCGCGCCAGATCATTCGGGCGATGGCGCACATCACCCCGAAGGCCTCGTGGAGCCGGGAGACGCGGTCCGGCTCTGTCTCCTCATTGAGGGCCGACAGGGTGGGGTAGTGATACAGGCTGCTCATCAGGGATGTAACCGACTTTCATGCCAAGATAGGACTTTATGGCATGCCCATAGCTTGAGGGGGTTGCGGCCAAAGGCCCCTAATCAGCCGGAATAAACAGAAAAGCCTCCCCACCCGCCGTTGCCGTGGAGGTGAGGAGGCTTCCTTGAAGTGAGGAGGTTGTGATCCTCGCCCGAGTAACGGCGAACCTGGCGGATGGTTTCACCGGGCCCATACGGGTCTGAGGTCGGACCCGCGACGAAAGGGTTATTGCCATCGGCCGAGCCAATCGGTCTTGTCGCGGTGGATCAAAGCAAGCCAGTGGGCCGCCGGGCACATTGGGCCCAATGAGAAGACAGGGGCAGCCATGACGGGACGTAGTGACAGGCCTTTGCCAGCTTGGTGGCCGTGGTTTCTGGCAAGTATGGCGAGTGTCAGCTTCGCTCTAGCCCCGCTTCTGAGGTAAGGCCCAGAGACCTCCATCTGCGCCTTCGTTGGCTTGATCCACCGCATACGGCCACGCTGAAACTGTCCGCGCAGGCGTGAGTTGCCCCTTTCACATAGGTTAATCAGGGGCAATGCAGGGCATAGCCATGAGAACGATGCCATGCAGCAGAATAACACTCGGGATTGGTCGCGTGACCTCCCCAGTAGCTTGAACTTCTCCAAGGAGCAGGTGGTCTATTTCATCGGGCACTCCTTGAGGAGCCTGTACGACGATGTCATCGCCGCCGACATGCCGGGGCATCTGAAAGCTCTTGTGCTCAAGCTGGAGGAGAAATATCCCCCGTAGGGCATGCCCTGGTGAGGGCATCCCTTGGACGGTGGAATGATCTGATGACTAGCAGGAATGTAACTCGAGCGGATCTGGCTCAGGCCGTCGTCGAGGCTGTTGGCCTGCCCCGTCATGAAGCCGTAGCCCTTTCCGAGCAGGTCCTAGCCGAGATCTGCGATACGCTGGAGCGAGGGGAGAATGTGAAACTCTCTGGGTTCGGGAATTTCGTGGTTCGAGAGAAAGCCGAGCGAGTGGGGCGGAACCCAAAAACCGGGGTCGAGGTGCCGATCGAGCCTCGCCGGGTCGTGACCTTCACGCCATCCCATAAACTGAAGGATCATGTAAATAGCTCGAGGGCCTAAAAGCCGCTCCCCGGTACGATTAGAGCAAAAGGATTCATCGTGTCGTCAGGTCATATCGATGTAGGTCCGATACTGGACACACAAATCGGGCTCTCGACAGTAGGCTTTGTGGATTTAAGCTCGGGCACTCCGATCCCGCTGGGCTCTGGAACACTGGTTAAAACCAGGACGGTCCAGGGGATACTGACCTGTGGGCACGTAGCGATGCCGATTGCCCGTCAGACCGAAATAGGCGTTGTCCTATTTCCAATCCGAAAAGGAGACTTGCAGCAAATTCGCCTTCCCGTCCCGGACCTCATGAAGAAGGCGATCATTTGGTATGATCAGCAAGATGACCTTGGGAGAGATCTGGCTTTCCTCCCAGTCGCCGACAGTCACATGTCAAGCCTCGGCGCCAAGGGAACGATAGTTGACCTCGATCTACAAGCGAGCCGGGCTGCTCAACCCGATCCGGACGGCAAAGTGATTGATGCTGCGGCAGGAGTTGTTGGAGAGATGACCCCACCCGCTGCGCAGCGGGAGAACAGGATTGTTCTAGCTGCGGAGGGATTGATTAACGTTGGCAAGTTCGTGGCGACAAGCCATGGGACAGCTGACTTCGACCTGATCAGGCTTGATCCGCGTCCTAGTAAAGATTTCACGCTCCCCTCGACCTATGGCGGCATGAGTGGTGGAGGCATGTGGCGGATCTTCGTTCGAGAGAAACAGGATGGGGAGTACGAGGTCGTGGAACGGCGTCTCGTGGGTGTGTCGTTTTACGAAACTGCGCTGCCGAACCGTCACATTATCGGTCATGGACCAGACAGTTTGTTTAGGCATTTGCTGCCGGAGATCATTCAGCACTGGCCTTAGCGGCAGATAGGTTGGCGTGTAAAGAAGAGGCCGCTGCAAGCAGCGGCCAGAGCTTGAAGAAACAATCCGCCGCCTTAAGCCGGCAGCATCTCTGAACTGGTTGCTAGTGCCTGTTTCAGAGCGGCTTTTGCATTGTCGGCTTCGATGTCGAATCCAGCGACAATCGCCATTCTTAAAGCCTCTGCCATAGATTTCAGCTAAAGCATGGTGGAATCGAGTGTAAGCGTCGCGCACGTCATCATTTGACACGAGACGCTTTAGCCAAGTCCATGCCTTCGGATGGCTGTCCCAGAACGGGCGGCTATAGTGGACGAACTCCTGCAGTCTCGGCAGTGTCGCATTGCGGTCCAAGACCCGTATGTCGCCGATTTCGCGCCCTCTAAGCCGGTACTGGCCATGGTTAATCAGCGGTTGCAGGAGTGGCGGCGGGTATCAAAAATTGCCGGATCGACACCACCTCTAGGTTGAACAATCAGCCTCGGACACGAGGCGGCAAAGCGGAACAAGAACGAATCAACAACCAATTGGCATAGCTGAGCTTGAAAAACGCGAATCAGGGACTCTATTCTGGTTCGGGCCAGCTTAATTCGGCTGGCCTATCCCAATGGCCGTGCGGGGCTGGCGGAACCTGTCATCACCTCTTCGTCGTTCAAAAGTCAGTCTGACCCGGTGTGAGTCCATCGGGGCAGGAGTTCAGGAGTCCCTCTTTTGGCTACGCTGAAGCAATTCGAAGAAGCCCTGCGCGCCCAAGGCATGAATATGGCCCTGGCCATCTTGGAGAAGATGCGCAAGGAGGAGAAGAAGACACGATCGATCACTCCGGCCCGTCGGGTCTCAGGGCGCAAGATGACGCCGGAGCTCGCCCGCAAAGTCCTCGAACTTCATAACACCACTGACATGACCCAGCAGGAGATTGCCTTCCAGCTTGGGGTCAATCAGGGGCGCGTGAACGAAGTAATTCGCCGAGGGAAATGGCTGACTGAGGATCCGCAGTCCGAGGAGGCTCAGGCGCGAGATAAGGCGAAAGCTCGAATGAAGCGCATGCAGTCGGAGGATACACCGATCCCGCGCAAGCAGCCGGTGGCCGCAGGTGTCGAGGAAGCGCCGAAAAAGCCGAGAGCGAAGCCCTCTAGCCCCGCACAGTTGTCGATCGACGACTTTCTCAAAGTCTCCGACGACTAAATGGAATCTTGTATCAACGGGACCCATCCCCGCTGGTTACGATCAACTCAAGACGGGGCAGATCGCTATGGTGCATCAGCAGCACACCATTCTTGTGCGCGAGCTGGCGGGCGGACTTAGTGAAGACCGAATTGGTGACTACGACCGCATAAGGGGCATCCTGAAAGGCGGCGGCGGCATAAGCCTCTTGAACCGCCTTGTTGCCGACAGTGCCGTTGTAGAACTTGCACTGGATCACAACCCGCCGATCCTCCTTCTCCGCAATGATGTCGGCTCCTTGGTCACCTGATCCCGGCGTAAGTGAAGCACGCCATCCGGCCTCCTGGAGGATATCGCGGCAGTAGAGCTCAAACTCTCTGCCGGTCATCGCGTCGTCAAATTCAACTGTTGGCTCGGCCGGCTGCTGCCGATCGATGATCCGGTTGATCCGGGTCCTCAAGCGGGCCGCGTACCGCTTCGAATCCTTGGCTAGGAGATGCTCGACCCTCCTGCGCTGGAACTCTGGCACGAGCGTCTTCTTGATGAAGGTGTTGAGGTGCCTGTCCCAGGTCTCCTCAGAGACGTTCCCATATTCATCCGGTGAAAGCATATGGGCGCGTTTGGTCGCTAACGTCCTGACATGTGTCAGGGCCGCCCGGTCTGTTAGGTCATAGATGAGCAGAAACGAATGAACCTTGGTGAGGCGCAGGAATAGCAGCAGCGCGAGCCCGATCCAGGCGGCGATCGGCTGGAGATACAAGCCGATGCCGAAGAGGAAGAGCAGTACGGCGCTGAACGCCTTATGTCTCCAGAGGTAGCGAAACATTCCCTTATCCGGCAGTCGGCGGCGGCTTTCAGTGTGACTGCGAGGGTTTTGGATAGCCGACTGGGGTTACTAGCAGCTTCGCAAAGATTCAGGCCCGCTGAAACTCACAGGATTATTTCGGCTGCTACTGCCTGGTGATCCGCGTCCGGTCGAGGATTTGACCCGCGAACTCCCGCAACTCTTCGGCAGTGCTGCCTTCATCTCGCTGGATGACAAAGAGCCCTGTATGAAGCAGGATCATCAACTCCCGAGCTTGCTGCGCTTCGCCATCTGCGGCCGGCATGACCTCAGCCATCTTGGCTCTCATGATGGCAGCGTCGCGTTCGAGGATCTCCATAAGGCGTGTGGTCACTGCGTTTTTTCTCCGAGGCAAGTCCTCAGGGTCTAATCACCTGAGATAGTTCACATCTGCCAATTTATAATAGGGGAGGTGACGGGCAGATTCAGGAACGCGGTATCACTCCGGCTTGATACCAAGGGCAACGCAATAGCCGTAGTAAGCATGCTCCCCTGCCTTATGGTAGATCTCTACAATGTCCATTTTCTTGCGCCGGTCGAGAGCAAAGCGGGATCCGGTCCGCTGCAGGCGTAAATAGGCCTTGGGACAAGCATCGAGTTTGACGGTCTCACGCAGTCGCGGAAACTCCTCAGTGGACATTTCCTGCGAGTAGCCATCACGCCCCATGAACATCACAAAGACCTTCCGGTGCGCGTTGATGAAGCGCTCGTCGCTGAGGAAGTCAGGGGGCGATGTCTCTGTCATGGGGTTCTCCAGTTTGGCAGGCACAACAAAAAAGCCGCCCCGAAATGGAGCGGCTTGTGGTTGAGGCGGAGCAATCCGCAATTGTGAGAGGTCTCAGACCTCCTGCAGGTTGGCCGCAGACTCTTTGCCAGTCCGACGGTCCTGCTCGATCTCGTAGGAGATCTTCTGGCCGTCCTTAAGACCGCGGAGGCCTGCGCGCTCCACTGCGGAAATATGAACGAACACGTCCTTGCCGCCATTGTCCGGCTGAATGAAGCCGTAACCCTTGGTTTCGTTAAACCACTTAACCGTCCCAGTCGCCATTCTCGTCTCTAGTCCCTTGTAATTCCCCTCCGGCAGAGCGCCTTGCTCCACCCTCCGGTGACCGATCCGTCACGCGAAGGAGGCTAGTTGGGCAGGGCAACCGTGGCAACAAAGTGGCGGAAGGGTAGTTAATGGCAGGAACGGGCCATTAGAGTTGCCTCCAGGCGGTCTGGACCTATCTCCGAGATCTGGGTGTGAGCCGGCTAAGGACTGTGCCGTCATCAGTATGTCACCGATCCTTGGAAGACCAGTATCCCAGACAAGCAGACAAAACTACTGGAGGAAACATGAAGACCCTGTTCCTGGCAGCTATCCTCGCCTCTATGCCGGCGATGGTCTCTGCAGCCGACGTGAAGCCTCTTGCTCAAGCCCATGCTCACAACGACTACGAGCATCAGCGGCCGCTGCTCGATGCCCTCGACCATGGCTTTACCGGCGTCGAGGCTGACATTTGGCTTGTGGACGGCAAGCTGTTGGTGGCGCACGAAGAGGCGCATATCAAGCCGGAGAGGACCCTGGAGGCGCTATATCTGGCCCCCCTGAAGAAGCGCATCACCGAGAATGGTGGCAGGGTCTATCCGGGGAGCGAGGGATTCACGCTCCTGATCGATATCAAGACCGAAGGCGAGCCGACCTACAAAGCTTTGGCCGAGGTGCTTGCCAAATATGCGGACATTCTGACGGTCGTTCGGGACGGCAAGGTTCAGGCTGGAGCCGTTACTGCGGTCGTGTCCGGCAACCGCCCGAAAGACTCCATGCTCTCAGAGAAGGTTCGCTATGCCGGGTACGATGGCCGCATGCCTGATCTGACCTCCGACATGCCCGCGTCCTTCATGCCGCTTCTGAGCGACAACTGGACCAAGGTGTTCACCTGGAAGGGCGACGGAGAGATGCCCTCGGCCGAGAAGGCCAAATTGCAGGACATTGTGAAGACGGCCCATGGCAAGGGCTGGACCATTCGGTTCTGGTCGACACCCGACCAGCCGGGTCCGCAACGTGACGCAATCTGGAAAGAGCTGAAGGCGGCCGACGTCGACAAGATCAACACCGACGATCTTGCAGGCCTGCAGACTTTCCTGAGCAAGTAACCCGATAAGCGACCGAGATGCGCGCGTGGTGAACGTGCATCTCAGTTGTTCCAGGCCCGTGGGTTAAGCAGTGGGCTGGATATGGCTTCAAGAATGTCGGTATCCATCGGTTTCGACGCCGATGAACATCCCGTGCCAGGTGCCGCCGAAAATGTTGTCGAACGAAATGTGCCGGAACCGCTTCCGAAATTCTCGATAAGTTGGGCTTCCGTCGGCTGAGCGTTGGAACAGTTGGTGGATCGCCTTCATCTGAGCACGAGTGGGACGAGCGCGTTTCATGTTTTCCCTCTTCTAAGCGGTTGAGGATGGATTAGTCGGCGAGGATACCAGCGGCCCACAGGACGGCTTTCGCTTGGTCCGTGAAAAGGAAGTCGACCTTCTGCTCCTCCGTCATGAGTCCCCATGCGGCGCGGAACAGGTCCTGAAGGTCGCCAACCTCATGGTCACCTTCAGAATCCTCACCATGCACGAAGGCAGCATGTGTGAAGGTGTCGGCATCCTTCACGTCGGCGAGCGTGAATGGGCGCTTGGAGTCGTCTCGTTCCGTGAGCACCGGCTCGAAGCACTTCCTGGCCGGGAGCCCATCGCCCTCGTCGAACACATTGACGATCTTGCCCTCGATGGCGACGGTGAATGCGATCCCCTGAGATCCCTCGAGGCGCTCAATGCGATCAATGATCGCTACGGCGCCGATCGGGAACGTGAGCTCGTTGTCATCGGGGTCCAAGCCGCTGGTTTCGACCAGCATCTGAACCACGTCGTCTTTCTTGAACCCGAAGGCTTCGGGTAGTTCCTGGGTCATTTAAGGCGTCCTCGATTGCTGTTTCTGGGGTTTTCCGGATTGGCAGTGCGCCAAGCAAAAGGGCCGTCATCTTTCGATGACAGCCCTCTTAGTCGGCTCGAGTTGGCTCGATAACCCTTTGCTTACCATACCGGCCACTCGTCGGTCCGGGAGCCGAACCGCTGGGCAGGCGCGTCGTTAACCACGAGGACTAGCTCAGTGAGGTTGCGTACATGACACCGATCCTGTCCCCTTGGAGCCGCCCAGCCCCGGCTAAAGCTCACCGTCCGAAGAATCTGCGCCAGCGCGTTCTCGTGGTCGAAGATGAGTTGATCATCGGCGAGATTGCGGCTGAAGCCCTGACCGAGGCCGGCTTCGAGGTGTTTACCGCAGCGAGCGCCGAAGAAGCCGAGGTGATCTTGGCCGACGTTTCCGTGGACGTCCTCTTTACCGACATCAATCTCGGAGGCCGAGATGGATTTGATCTGGCGGCATCAGCTTTGACGCTCCAACCGCTTCTGTCGATTGTCTTTACGTCCGGTCGCCCCCGCGCCTGTCACGGGATGTGTGCATCTGCGGGTGTCCCGTTTCTTCCAAAGCCTTATCGGCTGCCGGAAATGATCGGGTTGATCGAGCGCGTGGTGAAGCGCGATCCTCCTCAGTGAGCCGGGAGCGGGGCTGATCAGACGTTTGTCGGCGCAGTAACCAGCCGACGCTTGGTCTTAGCTCTGGCCTTGAGAAGCAAAGCTTTGATGTGCTGTTTGACCTCTGGTTCATTGACAGCGAGCTGGGCTACGATGTCACTTGTTGGGACCCCGCCGGCTATAAGCCGGAGAACAAGAGCTTCCTGCATTGACAGCGCAGGCTTTGACCCTCTTCTATTCTCGTTGGCGGCGGGATGGGCCTCTGGCTCAACCAGGTTCTGCGTTCTCTTTGCCCCCATGTTCTCCCCCTGAGCCGCGGAATATGCTCCCAGCCTTTTACAGGATTATAAAGGAACAGACTTGGCTGAGTAGCTCACAGACTTTGCACTTTGGCTCATGGGCCAGTCCCATAAGGGGTATTCTTTAGCAGGCGAATAACAAAGGAAGGTTGTTCTAGCCGATCAGGGCCCACTTGCCGCCGATCGGCAGGTTCATCGTGACCTTCTCGTGGGCGTAAAAGAGGGTCTTGGATTCTTGGTCGACCCAGCCATCGTCGTTGGACCAGAAATCGCCAGCATCGTTGACGATCGCCCAGGTGGTTTTGTCGGCAAGGGCCTCCTGGTGGTCGCTGATCCGCTTGAACTCGACCGGAGCATTCTCCTTGAGCCAATTCAGGACGCTCTGATGATAGGCGCTACCGCTCTGGGCCTGGCCCCAGACATGAACCCACGCCGCAGCATCGCCCGTGAAAATCCCGGCGTCATCGATGCGCTCCAGGCGGGCGGTTTCAGTTTCGAGGCCGCTGCATTCCGCAATCCACCAGCCCTCGCTTTCGGCCTGTGCCAGATCCGGCCGGCTGGCCCAACTCGAGGCACGGGCGGGTGCTGGCGCGGCTGAATCCGACGGCAATGCAGCGGGCTTCACCTCGATCCCTTCGGCAACGCAGAGTTCTTCCCAGTCGCCGTAGTATTCGATGCGGTCATCCTGACCCTCGACCTGCAGGACGAAGGCCTCGTCGTGTTCGTCCTGGGCTGAAACCTGCGACCATCCCGCAGCCCGGGCGGCTGCCTCGTATGCACTGTCGGCTGGTTCGGCTTCCGTGAACAGGGTCCAATCTTCTTTGAGGGCCTCGGCGCCGGAGCCATAGGTATAAACGCTAATACCCTCATCCTGACGTCTGATGAGAAGGGTCAGCCCTTCGGCTTGGACCGTGACTTGATCGCCGGTCTTCAGCAGATTGGCTTGTGTGTTGAGCGTGATATCAGTCTGCATCGAGGACCTGTCGTTCAAGCTGCTTGCGGAAGGGTTTCGTAGAAGAAGGGGGCTCCGGTTTCCGCATCGTCGCGGGCTTGGCGTGTGACGGCGCACCGGATGTTATGCAGAGCTGGGAAGTAGGATCCTGCATCTGGCCACCGGCGACCGTTCGGAGCGACGAGGGCGAACCCGTGCCCTTTGGCATCGACCTCGACATCAAAGCCGTCAGGCAGAAGGCCTAGGGTACCTTCTTTCAGAAGGTCGGGCTTTCCGTGCTCGGAACACTTGCCATCGCCCCATTGACCGTTCCCTTCGATAATCAAGGCGGCATTGTATGGGTCGGTCTTGAGCTTCTTCAGCGCGAGGAGTGCACCGGTTGCGGGCTGCGGGCCATCTTCCCCTGGTTCGGGCAATCTATAGGTCGTCGCCGGGATCGGCAGCTTGCCCTTGTGCTGTTTGCGTCGCTCGGTGAGCAGGGCCAGGAAGGTTTCTTCTGAGGATCCTTTGCGGCTGCTGCAGCCGGACATGAAGCCGGTTTCGCTGATGAACGGCTTGCCCGGGTCGATGGCGTAGAAGCACATCCATCGGTCGGGAGTGCAGATGGCACGGATGCCGTCGATTTCGAGAATCCGAGGGGTCTTGTCCTCGACACCTTCTAAGCGGTCAGCCCACGGTTTGGATTGAGCGTCTCCGGAAGGAGGCTCGATCGGATTCCTGTAGGCAAATACTGCGTCCTTAACTGCTTCTTTCACAGCCTCGGGCATCGTTGGCTGCGGGGAGAACAAGGCATCGAAGTCGAACGCCATCTGGCTGGCGCCGGGAGAGTTTCGGGACATGAGATGATCCGTGTCGACGAGGGTGCTAAAAGGGGCTACGCGGCCGTGACGGCAAACCGGAGCGGGCCGTCGGGAATGACTCTGCCGCCCTTGTGCTGAGTGGCGATCTGCTTGGCCTGAAGGCTACACCTCAGGCCTTTCAGGACTAGGCACGTTCCATCCGGAAGGCGGTCGCCTGGCTTAGTCTTCCTCCAGGTGGGATGCTCGCCGGCAATCGATTGAGCTTCAGCGGAGCGCCTGTAGAGCGTTTCGACGATGGCACGGAATCGGCTCTTGTCGATGTCTTTCCCGTAAACAGAGGACCGGCAAATATTGGCGTCCGCGGTCAAGTGAGAGGGATCATGGCCGACATCCGCTAGGATCCGCAGCTTCGGCTCAAGGGTCTTCGATGATGCTGCGCCAAGGAAATGGACGCGGCTGGGCCTTGATTGCCGAATGAAGTCCCGGAGTTCGTCGGGTGTAACCGCCTTCTCATTCGATGGAATTCCGACCACCCATCTGTCGCTGTCCAGAATCTCAACAATTCTGGCGTATGCCTGAGCGAGTGTCAGGTCGCCGACCTGGATCGGGATAATCGGGATAGACTGATCCTGGTTGATCTCTTCCAGAATCCAGGACCGGTACCGCTCCACCAGAGCGATGCTGACGCTCTGATTTCCTACTACATCCGGCATTACGAATAGAGGACGAGGGTAGTCAGGCTCGTCGGGTGTGGCCGACCCGTCGATGCCGCTGTCACCATTGAGGAAGTAGGCGATTGTCGCCTTAATGCACTCATATCGCTGCCAAACTCGGGTGAAGTCCACTGTCGGGCATCCGGCGAGGAGTCTTTCGGTCTCATCTGAAAAGAGGTCGCAGATTATGGGTTGAGGCCGCGAAGCACCTTTGAGGGAGCGTTTGAACTCACTGAAAGCACCAGAGTCCACGAAGATCTGGGTTTTGTGCAGAATGACCGCTTCGGCGATTGCCTCGATGGCAGTGCTCGACAGTTCTCCTGCTTCAACGCCGATCCCGCGGCTCTTCAGATTCTTCCAGACGAACGCTCCCGCTTCCAGATCGCCGATGCGGCTCATCCCAGATGCGAAAATGACTAAGTAGGTCGCCAAAAGTCCTGCAACAGCGTTCTGAGCCAGAAGCGTTTGGACAGCATGCCGGCCTTGCGGCGCGCCTGCTGCGGCGTCAGCCTCAGAACCCACTCAGCGGCCTCGGCGGCCAGAGCATCGATGGACGCGGCCTGCCGGTTGGCCGCTACCAGTCGCTTGAGCTCGCGCCAGAGCTGATCCATCGGGCTCAGTTCGGGCGCCTGCCGGGGCAACCACACGAACCGGATGCGCAGCCGGGCGGCCAGGGCTTGGGTCTGCGGGGCGGTGTGGGCGCTGGCCCGATCCGTCAGCAGCCAGAGCCAGCCGGCGCCCCGGTAGCGGCGCCGCAACGCGCGCAGGAACGCCTGGGCATCGGCCTGACCGGCGCGGGTGCGGATCAGCACCACCCGGCGAGCGGTCCGTAGATCAATCGCCCCGAACAGCACCCGCTTGGCATTGCGCCCGGTGATCGGCACGAGAGCCTGGGTGCCCTTGAGCGCCCAGGTGGCGCGCAGCGGCGGAAACAGCCGCAGCAGGGACCAGTCGAGGCACAGCAGCCGATCTCCCCCGTGCCGGCCGGCTTTCAGACGTCGGGTGATCCCCCCTTTTTCTGCGCCAGATGCGCCGCGCGCGCGACATAGACATAGCGCGGCCGCTTCCAGCGATAGCCGGCCTCGTGCAGGCGGCGCCGCAGCGTGCGCGGGCTGACCGCGAGGCCCTTGGCGGCCAGGTCGTGGGCCAGCAGCGGCACCGTCCAGCTCGTGGCCTGATAGCCGCAGCGGCGCGGATCGCGCGCCAGGGCGGCGGCCAGGCGCTGCGGCGTGAGCCTCGGCTGACGGCGGGGACGTCCGCTGCGCGGCCGGTCGATCAGGGCCGTGGTCTCATGTTCGGCCCGGTACTGGACGAGCCAGCGATGCACACTGGAGCGGTTGACCCGGCAGCGGCGGGCTGCCTCGGCCACGGGATGCCCCTCGGCCACCAGCAGCAGCGCCTCGAGGCGGCGATACACACGAGCCTCGCGGGCGCCAGCCAGCGCGGCAGCCAGCCGCGTGCGATCCGCCTCATCGAGCCACGTCTCGGGAGAGTGATCATGGTGTTGCATGCTCCCCAGCAAACACCCGAGGCTCTCGCGTTGCAAGTCTTATGGCGACCTACTTAGCTTCTGCTTCAAAACCTCCAACAGGGCTTCGGTCGTGAGAGCAACCTGATTGTCATTGACGGGAGGAATAAGCGGTGCTGCATCAACCCCGAAGATCGGAGACTGAACCGCAGGCGTTACGACAACAGGATCTGCGATGAAGAGATCGAAGTCGAAGGTTGTCTGAAGGACGGTAGCAGAAATCCGGGGCATCGATAGCCTAGTGTGAATGAGGGATGGGGCAGGCCCCTACCAGGAGCCGCGCGTGATCACGCGGCGAGCCGCATCGATCCACTCTTGATCGCCGTACCCGTGGTAACCGCCAATCACTTGGGCCCCAGCCGGCGCGGTGGCTTCCTTTTCAAGAAGTTTGATCTGGTCGCCGTAGCGATTGAGGAGCCGCTCATCATAGAACACCGAGGCCTCGCCTTGCGTGACGCTCATCCGGTGGCGCTCGATCCTTACCTTGGAAGGATCGAAATCGGGCAGAGGACGCTTGGTGTCGTTGATTACCTCGGCCCAGGCCTCTGTTGCCGTGTAGCGGCCGACGACAGTGCCTGAGGCGTCCTTGATCGTGTGCCGCCCGTCGGCGCCGGTTAGAGCATCCCGCTTATGAGACAGCCCGCGGGCAGCGAGGGCCTCATTCAGGGTCGGCTCACCAATCAACTCGACTTCGAGATCGTCGCCAGCATTCCGGACGCGGAATTTGTAACCTTCATGTGCGAACTCAACCCAAGGATCGACTTCGGTTCGGAGCTCAGCATCGAACACGGCCTGAGTGGCTTTTGCCCGAACTGTCTCGCGGCCCTGGGGACCGAGACGGTCATGCAGCTTTGCCCGCAGCATCAGGAAGGGGTTGTCGGATCGACTGGCGATCTGTTCTTGGAACATGGTCTATAACTCCTGGCGGCACGTAGCTCAGTCGATGGAGGAGAGTTGCGAGGTGTCGACGCCAAGGTCATGGAGGCGCGCATCCAGGGATTGAAGCCGGGTCTGGAATCTCCCGCGCAGGGCAGTGAAAACGGCTTGGAGATCATCGCTGGTCTCGATCACAAGCTCACACGTCTGATTGGTCGCATCAGGCGTGAAGATCTGAACTCTGGAACCAACGGTGAGCGATGCGGCGATTTCGTCGTGATGGGCAATAATGGCTCCGCGCTGCGCCAGTGCGTCGGCGGCGGATTGAACATGTCGGGGCGTCATGAAAGCACCTCGTTCGAAAGAGGAGTAGGACGGTTCAGTGCTCGAAAACCGGAAGAACGTTCGGATCCGGATCAGCCTCGTTGTCGTAGAGAACGTAATCGGCGCCGAGCTCACGGGCCTTCTTCATGGCGTCGACGATCTCTGGCGGGCACTTGGGATAGGCCTTTAGGTCCGCCTCGTGTGGGGCATAGACCAGCCAGCCGTGCTGGGTGACCCCGCCCGAGAACGGCAACTCGTCGTTCTCAAGCGTATTCAGATGTGCAACCGTTTCTGGCCGAAGGTGCGCGGTGGACAGGTCCAAAAAGGCGCGCAGCGGGTATTCCACCGCTGGTTTGAACACAGGGTAGGTCATGGAGATTTCCTGGGGTTTTGAATTGTCGCTCTCAGCCAATCAGGGCTTTGGGAGATGCAGACCTTCGCTGAGGAACGTTCAACTCAGCGGAAATGAAAAGGCGAGGGGTGTTTTCCACTCCCTCGCCTGATAGTCACGTTGGCTACATGGAAGCGCCACCCGATCAGGTGACCGACCCGAAGCTCAGTAATCCACGAAGTTTTCGTACTTGCCGCTAATCGGAAACGGCACGCCGCAAGGACGGGTTGAGGTTTTGCTGACCGCTACAGTGGCAGGCCCTGCCAGGGCGATCTCGATCGGCTTGCCATCCGGGAATGCGCCTTTGAGCCGCTTACCGTCCCGCGCCAGCTGCGCGGTGACTTTGCAGAGGGTCTTGCGGGTAATGAGACCGTCTGGGCTGCGACCCTGCTGTTCCGCCTCGAAGACAACAGTGTACGACTTCCCGCCGGCGACTGGATCGATTTCCAAGCTGCACGATACATTCTTTGCGCAGACATCGTCATTGCCTCCATACCCGCCTGCGAACGGATCTCTTGCCATAGCAGGGGAGGTCGCGATGGTAAGAGCGGCCAAAGCGAGGCCAAACTTCAACTTCATGATTTACACCTTTGATCGTCGTGCAGCGAATTAAACCGACTGCAGCGAGCTTATTGAAGACCTCATGTGAATTGTCGAGGGATGGCGAGCAGCAATCGGTGGACAAGGGATTACTGTTGCGGGCGAAAGGTAGATCTACCTACCGAAATCTCGTCAAATCGCCTCAAGCCACTCCGCCTCAATGCCGAGGCCCATGACCGTTGTTGGCCAAAAGTCTCCGATTTCCTCGCCATGGGAGAAGGTCTGCACATATCCTGGGTCGGACCCAGGACCTTGGTTTTGCCCAAGGAAGGTGATTTCCGCGCCAACGGGCAGCTCGACCTGTTTCATTATCATGCCTCCGCTTGGATGCGGTTCCCAGCGTCCCAAATGGGACCCTTCTTTGGAAACCCGGTACCGGGCTCCCTTCTTAAGGTCGAGCCTTTGTGGCTTCGGCGGAGCGGGCGCGGGCTTGGGCGGAGAGACGAATGTCGTGTCGAAACCTCGGACGATCTCAGTGATCGTCTCGGCAGTCAGTGACTGGAGGTCGCCGCTCTGGACCGGGTTCGGAGACGTCTCAAGCTCACCCCCTGGAACTGTGGCAGCCCGGTACAGGGCGTAGAATGTCCCATCGTCCCGGTTGAGCGTGATCACAACGGCTTGGTCATTGTTGAGCCAGCGGTCGAAATCCTCATAGGGCCGATAGTTGTGATAGTTCGAGAAGCCAGCGGCCTTCAGAACGGCACGGGCATTATTGAGATGGTCTTCAAGCATTCTCGCCGTCTCCCTCGTCCGTCGCGCCCCCGGTACTCCAGTCACCATCCGGATCAAATTGGTCCAGAGCGTCGGGGCATGGCTGCCCCTCAAAGGCCGGATTGAATGGTGCGCAGGTGCCAGCAAAGGCTACACCCTCGGCGGAGGCATCACCGGCAATCACCCCGAGCTTATCCGCGATGGCAGCGGCCATAGTCGAACCGATGGTTTCGAGTTCACCCGCCCAGATGTCAGCTTGCGGAAGGCCGATTTCCTTGGCGCAGTCGAGCATTTCGTCGAGGTTCAAGAGTTTGGTCATTCGCTGATCTCCGTGTCACTAGGGCCGATGAGGCTGGGTTCTTCGATGTCTCCCTCAAAGATGGGCATCAGGAGATACCGGGAATCGCCTCCAAGCTTTGCTATAGCGGCGACCGCATAGGCGGGGGTCATGATCTGAAACGACGTGAGGTTGAGAGGGTCCTCGTCGTCGCCTTGGATGTTGTGCCCGGACGGATCAGCGAGTTGAAACCCAAGCATCCTGCGACCAGAGCCCGGGGCCGGAGCGCCAAAAGGCGGCGTTGCAGTCGTGCTCACAGGGTCAGCCCTTCTCGCTTGGCGGCCTGGAGTGCTCTCGAAGCTCGTTTGATTGGATGGTCATCAGGCAGGCGGGTACATCTCGCAGCGCCGCCGAGCTGGTCGGCAGCCCAAAGTCGCAGCATCGCCAGTGTCTCGACCAAACCCTGCGCCGTCTCACGCGAGCACGGGCTCCCGGTGGCAAACTCCTCAGATAGGCGGAACGGAATGGGGCCCTGGAGTACCGGATCCAATTCAAACTTGTTGTCCGACAGTTTGCCGCCAGGACGGATACCGGCAACGAAGCTGGCACTGGGATCCCACGATTCGAGTTTGTAGCGTTCAACCCGTCGGCCGTCGGCTAGACGGATAGCGCTCTCCCCCGCCTTCAGGGGAGTTTCTGCCTTCGTCACGAGTGTCTGGACCCTCCAGGCATCATAGAAGGCGACGGTGACCGTAAATGTCTCCATAGGAGCGCCTCCTGGCGCGAGAGGAATTCCCTGGAATTTCAGGGGTTTTGAGGAGGATTGATCCAGATTTGGATGGCTCTTCAGGGAAGGTGTGAGGCCTTTTACCAAACCGATCGGCTTTCCCCCTTTTTAATTCGGCTTCGCCCGTTTTATTGCAGACAGGGGCGGGGCGATCGGATAACAGCGGCCTATCGAACACCAGGAGTTTCGCAAATCATGAACAATCATCTGAAGGGTTTCGCCGCTGCAATCGCGCTTGCTCTTGCCAGCACTTCCTCGATGGCCGCTGATCTTTCTGCCCCGTCGTTCTCGTCCATTCTGCCGTCCGCTGTTCAGAGTCTGAAGCCGGGTTTCGTGTGGACCGGTGTCTATGTCGGCGGCAATGCGGGCCTGGCGTATGGCGAGAGTCAGGGCCAATTCGGCAGCGACACCGCGGTGTCGGAGCTCGGCGGCTGGGTTCGTCCCAAGGACGATTTCCAGACCTTTATCGGCGGCGCCCAGGCTGGCTACAACTGGCAGACGGGTCTGCTCGTGTTCGGCATCGAAGGCGACATCAGCTACCTCGATGACGTGAAGGCCTTGTCCATGCCGCGGACGGTTGAGGGCACGGGGTATACTGTCAACGGAACGGTGACGGTCCAGAACAGCCTTGAGTGGTTAGGCACCGTGCGCGGCCGCCTTGGCGTGGCGGCGGATCGGTTCTTCGTTTACGGAACTGGTGGCTTGGCCTTCGGCGACGTGAAGAACAGCGCTCTCGTTGAGGGTACGGTGACGACTGGCCGCGTGGTGACTCCTCTCGAGCCCATTAGCGGCAATGGTGATGAGACCCGCACTGGCTGGACGGTTGGCGCAGGCACTGAATATGCCATTACGAACAATCTGACGGGCAAGTTCGAGTATCTCTACTACAATCTCGGCACGTCGAAGTATGATGTCGGAGCCGCGGGCGAGGTCGCTGATTACCATGTTCGCAGCGACAACACCGGCAACGTCGTTCGTGCCGGCGTGAACTTCAAATGGTGAGTTGCCGTCACTTCATGATGGTGAAAGGAGGCCGGGCATTACGCTCGGCCTTTTTCTTGATAAACGCAATTCCAGCCACGCGGGCGCCTCGACGATGCTTCCCCTTTTTGCCACCACCATTTTCTTGTCTTCCTTCCTGCTCTTCGGTGTGCAGCCGATGTTCACCAAGATGGTGCTCCCGATCTTGGGGGGCTCTCCGTCGGTCTGGTCCGTCGCTATGGTTTTTTTCCAGGCTCTGCTGCTGGCAGGCTATGCCTATGCAAACCTGCTGGTGACGCGGATGCGCCGGGGCGTTGCTGTCGCGGTCCATGTGAAATTGCTGGCCCTGGCTATGGCAGGGCTTCCGATTACGGTCATCGCATTCGGAAACCCGGAGCCGTCAGGCGCGACTGCGTTCTGGCTACTGGGCGTGTTCGCTGCGTCGGTCGGGCTGCCGTTCTTCGCCTTGTCGGCAAATGGCCCGTTGCTCCAGGCGTGGTTTGGCCAGGTCGGGGACAAGCAATCTGCGGATCCGTACTTCCTTTATGCCGCCTCGAACGCAGGGTCTTTCCTCGCCCTTCTGTCTTATCCCCTCCTGATCGAGCCGTGGCTGCGGCTGGGCGAGCAAAGCCTTCTCTGGGCATCGCTCTATGGCCTGCTGGCAGCGGGCGTCACTCTTTGTGGCTTTTACCTGATCCGCCGGGGACGAGTGATTAGCGGGATTGTCGCCACGGATGACATTGAGGGAGCCACAGTGGGATGGTCGGACCGTCTGGCATGGATGGCCATTGCCCTGGTGCCGTCCGGTCTGCTGGTCGCCGTCACGGCCCATATTGCGACCGATGTGGCTTCTGCCCCCTTCCTTTGGGTCCTGCCCTTGGCCCTGTTCCTGCTGACTTTCATCATGACCTTCCGCGAGAGGTCGTTCGCCTCGTCGGGAAAGTTGAAGGCAGTTCAGGTCTGGGGGATCGCCTTCGTTTTCTTGATGCTGCTGAAAGGTGCGGAGACACTGGCCCTGGCGGGGCTCCACCTAGGGGTTTTCTTCATCAGCGCTTTTATCGCTCATCGAGCTCTCTACGAGCGTCGCCCCACGGCCCGGAACCTGACCTCGTTTTATGTCTGGATGTCCGCCGGTGGGGTGCTGGGTGGCGTATTCAGCGGCCTGCTGGCGCCATTCCTGTTCTCCGGGGTTCTTGAGTACCCAATCCTCCTGGTGGCCGCTCTCTTCGTCGGGCGGAAGGTTGCTTGGAGGGAGCTCACCTTTAAGGAGGCTTATCCGGGTATCGCTGCAGCTATCCTGCTGGTGGGATGTGGCGTTTTGCTCCTTTTGGTCGATCGGCTGAGCGAAACAATCCTGTTTATCACAGGGGTGTTGCTGATCATCCTCCTGATCCTCACCTGGCGAAAAGCCGTCGGTGCGGTCCTTGTTGGAACTGCCTGCGCTCTTACCGTGACGGTTCTGTCGGATCTGGTGGTTGGGACAACCTCATACCGGTCGTTCTTTGGCGTCAATAAGGTCTATGAGTCTCCGGACGGGCAGTTCCGGTACATTCGCCACGGCAGCACGATCCATGGGGCGATGAGGCTTCGGACTTCGGACGGCAAGCCAGTAGCCGGCCGGCCCCAGCCCCTGACCTATTACGCTTCGGCTGGATCGAACGTCCTTGGAATCGAGGCGGTTCGACGTGCCCAGGGGGGACAGCTAAATCGCGTCGCAGCGGTCGGGCTGGGAAGCGGCAGCATTGCCTGTTCGATCAAGGCGGGAGAGGATTGGACCTTCTTCGAGATCGACCCAGTGGTGACGGAGATTGCGACCGATCCGTCCCAATTCGCGTTCATGGCGAAATGTGCGCCCAATTCGAGGATCGTCCATGGCGATGCAAGGCTTACGCTGCAAAAAGAGACCAATCGTTTTGACCTCGTCTTTTTGGACGCCTTCTCGTCGGACTCGATCCCGGCTCATCTGATCACTGTCGAGGCAATCCGCT
Source organism: Microvirga yunnanensis (assembly GCF_025460875.1). NCBI lineage: Bacteria > Pseudomonadati > Pseudomonadota > Alphaproteobacteria > Hyphomicrobiales > Methylobacteriaceae > Microvirga > Microvirga yunnanensis. Next base: position 161,321 of record NZ_JAMXFI010000001.1, on the reverse strand, counting down.
CCTATCTGGATCGGATGAGCCCGAATGGCGTGGTCGTGATGCACATTTCCAACCGGCACCTGGACCTGCGAGCAATCGTTGCACGAGCTGCGGCCGAGGCGGGCCTGGTTACCTATGCCGGTGCGACGAAGGCCAGTGGGGAGGCGACTGGAGCGAGTATTACGCTCGCGATCGGCCATAGGGGCGAGGATTTGGGAGCCATCGCCCAGACGTGGAAACTGATTCAGCCGGACTTGTCCCGGGCACCCTGGACAGACGATTACTCGAACATTCTTGAAGGGATCAAAGACAAGTGGTTCGGGCCAGGGATGGATGATGTCTTGATCCAATCTGGGCAAACCGTCGAAGCATCTAACTGACGCCCGGGATTGCCAAGCCCCTTATAAAAATGGGCGGCGGTCATAGCGACCGCCGCCTTTTCACGTTCTTGGTCAGGCGTCCGACATTGGACCCGCTGCACTATGCGGTTTGGGCAATCTCCAGAACCCGCCCGCATGCATCCAAGTCGAACCAGTCGTTTTCGTCCCGGATGCGCGATTCCATATCGATCCAGAAGACTTGGCCATTACAAACCTGTTTGATGGCTGGGAGAGCACGGGAGAGGGACTCGGGGCCCAGGCCGCCAGCGAAACCGCACACTTTCCCATCGACGGGCGGTGACCATTGTGACGTCTCGATCCCTCGTCCGCCTGAGGCGTCAAAGAGAACCTGGTGGTTCGGTGCTTTGATTGAGAGCGAAACCCCTGCGTTGGCCCGATGCTCCTGGGTGATCACCGGAATGGAAATGGAATGGATAGCTGAATCCAGGTCCGTGAGCGCAAATTTCGATCTCCGAAATGCGAAATTCAGTTGGATCCTGGAAACATTGGGATGAACGGCAAGGCGAAAAGCATCCTGGTTCAATCCCTTAGCCTTCCCGGAAATTGCCGCTTCGATGAATTCTGGCACTGCCCTTCCGCAGAGGTGAATGGCCCATCGTATTGGACCGGCGTCGAGCATGTTCAGAATGGACGGCAGCCTTGGGAACCTGTTCTGGAGTCCTGAACGTTCGGGGGAAAAGAGGATCGCGAATTCTGCTCTTGGGAAACTAGCCGAAAGACTGGCGACCTGTGAGAGATCTGTCTGTTGATCGACGCCTGTCAGGGTGCAAGAGATGAGGGGCATGGCGCTTGTCCTTCTGGCGTCGATCACCTGCTTCTTGGGAGCGGTTGAGACGCTGGGGATTTGGTAAGTGTTTTGAACAAGCAGGTGGATAGGCATGGAAAAGAAATACAAAGGATGCGTCCTGAAGGGGACGACAATCCGTGGGAAGCCGGAAGTGGCGATCCTGCAGGGCAAGGACCGCCTCGGTATTGTGGATGGTGAGACGCTGGATGAGGCGTTCGGGTTCGCTCAGGCGTTTGTTGATGCCAGGCAGAGCGGCGAGGCCCAGAAGCGGAGAATGCCATGGGTCGGTACGACAGAGCAGTACCTCCGCTACTTCAAATCCAATCCGCTCCGGCCGTACGAGGTCAGTATGCTTAAAGCGAACGCCGCTGAGCCGCTAACGGCTACGCAGATTGCCGCGGCAGCGGGCTATGACGTCTTCAGAACAACGAATAGTCTGTACGGCAAATTGGGCGCCCGGGTCGGGAGAGCGATCGGATTGGAGTTCGACCGATACAAGGACGGCCGCGAGTTTTATATGAGCGCCTTAGTGAAAGAGCTTGGCGATAAAGAGCTGGAGACGGGGCACATGCGCTTTGAGATGCATCCGGAACTTGCCGATGCACTTAAGGAACTCGGGATTGCCTAAGAGGCATGTATAAATTCATCGCAGGGGTTCAATACTGAAATGAGACTGCTTCTGACCATCATGATCCTTGTCGGGATGTCCCTTGGGGCTGGCGCGCAATCGCCTACTCGTCTCCCTGGCAAGCCCATCGCAAAACCATTGCCGGACTGGTGCCAGCACGGCGAGTGCATGACCCCGACGATTGAGTATTCCGAACCGATCTTGTTCCACTCGGCTGGGGTGCTTTTCCGTATCGAGGGTGAAACCTGGTCCCACTCAATGCAGAATCCGAAGAAGAAGACCCGGGCGCCAGGGACGAGCAGGACCTTCGTGTTCTGCTCAAAGCAGGTGCCGGCCGTCATTACACCCTTTGAGGGCAAGTATCTCGTCGACTTCCTGACCCTGGATGATGAAGGCCGCTACGGTCACGCCAACGAGATCTCGATGGCTCAATACTTTGCCGTGTGTCACGGCCGCATCTTCGATTCCATGATGACAGGGGCCGCCGAGTTTGCGCGGACGTTGGGCTATAAGGTTCAGGATCGGGTTGAGCAGCCAACGATCGACCGGCCCGAGGGGATTCTCCAGTTTCTGCCGAAGTCTGCCCGTTAGTGTTGAACGACAGACCTCCTGAGACAAAACGGCGGGTTTCGAGATTCGGGGGTAGAGTCGGATACGAATCCTTGGAGGCGCCGCACGAGACGGACGTGCCCCTAAGCATCGACCCGTACCTGGCGGCCACGCGCTACGAATGGGATGCAGATCTTCATCGACACTACTGAATAGCCATTGATCGGCTTCACGAGATGCTTTCAATCACTTCGACCGGTCATTATGGTCGCAAAAGTTTATCGGCCTCGCGTTTTGGTCTTAGGAGTGTCATGTTCAAGTTGACTGCGTCCCGCGCGAGGATGCTCTGCCTTATGGTGTGCTTCCTCGTGATCGGCAATCCAGCGTTCGCTATCGTGAACGGTACCGACTTGAGTAAGGACCCTCTTGGCTCTGCCCAAAGGTTCCTCGTTACCGTCAGAGGGTACGTAAACAACCACACCACCACCCATAAACTATGCCTGGGGGCCGCGATCGCAAAGGATGTCATCATCACTGCGGGACACTGTCTTAGGGACGTGAAGGGGGTGGAAGTCGAGTTCATAACCAGCCTTTCTCCGCTCGCGGGCGAGGTCATCGCTGCCAAGTCGTGGAGGGTTCATCCACTGATGAATGCCGTTCTTGGGGATGTCGCTATGGTGGAGACAGACCGCTACCACGATATCGCGGTCATATTGCTGGCCTCACGCTCGAAGTACGCCGTTCCTGTCACTGCCGCTCCAAGAGACTTCGTGCCGGATAGTTTTGCCAAAAACGCGCCTACCTTTTACAACTTTGGGCATATCCGTGACAGCCTCTATGTCCAGCAACCTGGTTACCAATTCGCCACATTGGATCTCGTTATTCGCCATCAGAACGCGCCACACTGGTATAGAGTCTCCCTCCCAAAAGGGGTTCTGATTTGTGAGGGAGACTCGGGTTCTCCGATCACAATCTCCGCCGCGGACGAAAAAGTGGAGGGGAAGAATAATCATTACCTTGTTGGAATCCAGGTTACCGGCGCTCTGTCTGGATGGATGCCGAACGACCTGCAAGCCGCCATCGCCCATTGGGGCAGCCCAAGCGAAATTCCTAAATGTGCGCGTGCTACGACCTTTGTAGACATCGCCGGTCATGCTGATTGGATTGACGAGAAGCTTGCGGAAATGGATCCGGCACGACCGCGTCGTGTGCGCTTCAAGGGAGATAAAGATCAGCCAGAAGAAGCATCGGCTTCCGAGACGGTAACATCCGGCGCTAGGACGTCGGATCTGAAGCAAAAAAGCTGCGTCGTTCACGATGCCGAAGATACGGGTGTGAGTGTTCGAAACTCTCCGAATGGCAAGATCGCAACCCGACTTAAGAACGGTAGGGCTGTGGCGATAACTTCCACTGCAAACGATGCGAAGGGACGTCCGTGGCATCTTGTCCAGGGGCAGCACGAAGGTCGAGCGCAAAAATTGGGATACGTTTTTGGGGAATTGGTCGTGTGCCGTTGACCTTCGAATGGGTTTCAGTATCCAGTCGCTCAAGAACAACCTATCTCAACACGATGTCTTCCCGACCCGTAACGGGGGTCGCCAGGGCAAAATCCACTAAAGGATTCGGATAGGCGGAGTCTCAGAGGGGCTGCCGCCCTCCAGTTAGGCGGGTTTGATGACGCAGGCATAGAAAAAGCCGCAGGCAGTAATGCTCTGCGGCTTTCAGGATTGTTACCGCGGAACCTCTGACCGCGGCGACTGTTGGATTCACCAAATGGTCAAGTCGCGCTCCTCATTACAGACATCAAGGCGGGCAGCTGCATCGTTGCCGAGCCGTATCCTAGTAGAATTGGCCGTCCTTGAAAAAGAGGCACCGGATACGGACGATTGGCTTCACGAAGTGAAGTTTGACGGGTACCGGATGCTGGCCCGGCTGGATGACGGAAGGGCCCGTCTGATTACCCGGAATGATCAGGACTGGACGGTAAAGTTCCCAGAACTCGCTGAGGAATTCACCCGATTTGGCCGGTCAGGTACTGTCCTTGACGGCGAAATCGTGAAACTGGCCGATAACGGGATCAGCTCCTTTGCGGCCCTGCAGGATGCCTTGTCCAAGGAGCAGACTGCGGATCTGGTCTATGTGGCGTTTGACCTGCTGTTCCTTGACGGCGAGGATCTGAGAGGCCTTCCGCTGGAGGAGCGTAAGCGCAGACTGTCAAAGCTCTTAGCCAAGGCGCCCGGAACAATCCGGGTCAGCGAGCATCGGGTCGGGGGAGGGAAGGCGCTATACAAGCAGGCGTGCCAGCTGCGCCTGGAAGGGATCATCTCCAAACGGCGGGAGTCGGTCTATACCGGGACGCGGAGCGATGATTGGCTGAAGGTAAAGTGCCTCAACACCGAGGAGTTCATCATCATCGGGTACACTGAGCCGCAGCGGTCCCGTGTCGGCTTCGGAGCGCTGCTCGTCGGTTACTATACTCCCGATGGTGAGATCCGGTATGCCGGGAAGGTTGGCACCGGGTATTCCCGGGAATTCCTAATCGATTTCCAAAAGCGCCTAGGGAAGATAGAACAGGCCAAACCTACGGCGACATTGCCAAAGGGCACCTACATGCGTGCAAAGGTGCACTGGGTAAAACCTAAGTTTCTTGCGCAAGTCGAGTTCACCGAATGGACCCGGGATCGGATCCTGCGTCATCCGGCGTTTCTGGGGTTGAGAGAGGATAAGGATCCGCGAGAAGTGGTGATCGCTACGGAAAGCCCGAGTTCGTAGCCGGTTTAAGTCCGTGTTCGGCGTGCGCGCACTACCCGTCGCCAAACCCACCCTGGCGCGGAGCAGACAACGTAGACCAAATAAGCTGTAACCAGAGCCGCCGGACAGAAGTAAACTGCGTGTGCGGTGTAGTAGCCCAATCCACTTGGAATAAGCACAAAGCCGGTCTGGCCCAGAGCCCATGTGAGGGCTACCCCCATCACAGCTCCGGGAAAGGTCGCCAGCAGCAGACCGAGATTGCCTAACCCATCCGGAGCCGTGTGTGTGAAATCAATCCAAACATAGACGGCAAAGGCCAAGTATGCTGCTGGGGGAAGATAGGTCGATTTCATGAGGGTCCCTCAGTAGTCCGAGGGTGCCTCAAACCTAAGGACCGAATGGGGGCTGTTCTTTGTCGCTTCCAAAATTGCGCAGGAATCTTTGGCGCGGCGTGGCGCGGCCCCCCTCATGGTCACTGACCATGCATCGTACGTTCCGGAAACGGGATATGGAGCCGGTTCGCACCCCTTCTTGAACACGTAGGCAGTGCCGCTGACGGTTCCCCGGGCCTCAAGGCCCGGCGCGTTCTTGAACTCGCCACGAAACAGAACGGTGCCTTCCTGAACGGTGCCGGCAATCGAGGCTTTCGGGGTAGAGTACCGGATTATCCCGGTTCCCATACTGACGTACATCCCCGAGCCATTGTGCAGATAAAACTCGTCGTTATCCCAGCCAAGTGTATCTTCAAGGCGCTTGGGCTGTGACCCTCCGGCCTTCCATGATGAGGCTATGACGAGCTTGCCATTCTGGCACTGCTTATAGATGTGGTACTCAGTGGCATTGTGCCGCCAGACAGGCCGACAATCGCCCGCACGGGCCACCTCGAGATCCTGGTATCCATTGGACCGGTCAGGCAGAGGTTTGATGTCTTCTGCATCGAAGCCGAGATTGGCGATCCATTCGCCTTTACGGTTCCTGATCATCAGGGTCTTGTTCCTTCCAAGATGGCTGAAGCATGCCGCGCCGCCATTTTCGTGGCTGGCCGTAATCATGACCTCCTCCACCCCGTCGGCGTTCAGATCCATCGGCGTGACGTCGAGCTCGACCGGGCTTCCCATCTCGATACCGCATTCGATGTAGCGACCGACCGACCCAGCTTTTGCAGCCTTGATGGCGGCTTCCCGATCTGCATCGGAGAGTGCCAGGGCAGAGGTAGAGGCGAGGAGAAGAACGGCGGTTGCCGATTTGAAAAGAAGCTTCATGGCGAAAGGCTCGTTTGGAGTGGCGGCTGGGAGGGATGCTTATTGCTGCTGCATTTGAAAGCAGACGTCCTCGGGCCCGATGTCCCGTTCACCGTGGCGCTTGAAGGTTTGTCCGGCCCATTCCAGGTCTTCCCTCATGCAGCGGCCGCCGGTTTGCCAAAAAGCAACTACCAGGCGGCTGTTCAGGCGATAATGCAGGTCGAGGTACATGTTGTCCTCTCCGCCGAGTGGGAAGTTGTAGACTTGGCCCGTAGCGACATCAGCCACGTACGCGAAGCGGCAGCCGGCGCCGCATCCGATCTCGATCATCGCGAGGCGCCCGGCGAAGTTCGCGCCATCCTTCATGCCTTCCCGGATCCTGGTTCTGTAGCTGTTGGCGTCGCGGTCCCGGCCCTTGAAGTCGGGGAATTTGACCGGTCCGCGGTAGGAGTCCGCGAGGGCATAGCGGCCGAATTCCGCATTGCCAGGAGCTTTGGCTGCCGAACTCTGGCTGGGCGCAACCTGCTCTTTGGGGGCGGCACTCAAGGACATGGTTGAGCCACTCGGTGGCGTTGCACCGGAGCAGCGAGCCTGGACCTTCTCGATGACTGCCTTAGCGCCTTTAAGCGTGATCCAGTCTCGTTGCCCTCCAGGCTTCTGATACTGAGCATCCTTTTCGATCTCAGCAATGAGGTCACCTTTGAGTAGGTCGAAGAGGGCATGCCTTACGGGTTGCTGAACCGAGAGGTCCCATTCGCCGGTACTAACGTTCTCAACAAGCGATCCTTTGAGGCTCACTTCCTTGCCGCCGCGTCGGAGCGTGATTCCTGCGGGACCGCCATCGCCCTGCTTGCCTTCTGGCATGGGCGCGTAATTGGCGAATATGACGTCAATGGAGCCTTTTTGGTTGCAGGCTAGGGTCAAGACGATGTCATCGGTGTCCGGGGTTCCGAGCGCGGCAGACATTTGGTCCTCGGCGGCTTCCCAGACATGGCTCGGGCTGGGCTCACGGATCTCCACCGCCAGCGCGGCTGTTGAAATGGACGAGAGAATAAAGGCGGCTACGGCCACCTTCCCGGAGTTTCTGAAATTCAACACGGTTAATGCCCCAACTACAATTTTTCCGCATTTTTAGGTGCGGTCGCCCTTTGAGGCATCATAACACGTTTTATACCCGAGTTAGACCGCAGTCTTTGCCCGCTTCCTTTGCTGATTTGCGGACGAGAAAGGATAGTTATCCTCAGGGGGCCCGCCAGCCGGCTGCGACTGCTTCATCTTCTGAGCAGAACCAGCGCTCGCCTGCCCCCTCATTGATTGCGGTTCGCTCATAGCTGCCGCTTCCTGGCAGATGATAAATCTTCTCGCCCTTTGCGCTGATGTTTCCTTTGATCTTGCAGCCGCCGGCAACTGAACCTGGGCTAGAGGTTGTCGGACGAGCCGGCACAGGGGTTGAGGTTTCCCGCTCTCCGCGGCGCCAATCCCATGGCGGGGTAAAGGATCCAGCCCAGAGACCGCGCTTCGCCTTCCGGGCGGCTTCTTCCTGAGGAACGTAGTCCGTTCCGTATTGGCGATAGGCAAGAGCATAGCCCTGTTCGACCAGCCACCCGTTGAGGTCGGTACCATTAACCGCGCATTGAGCCACAATGCGTTGATACCGGTCGATATCCTTTTGCCGACAAGTCACATTCGAGGACCCGATCTTGTCAGACAAAGCCAGCGCGGCCTGTTGACCGCATCGATAGGCTCTCCCGTCTGCTCCCTGGCATGTCTGGGCACTTTCCGGGGCGTCGGCACCGTGGAATCTGATCCGGGCACCCCGAATTTCGATTGTGTCGCCGTCGATCACGCTGGCTCGGCCAGTAACGGACTGAGCCATAAGCGGGCTGACGGATAGAACGAGTGCCGTAAGAGCAAATGAGGTTCTGAGCATTTTTGATTTGCGGGTTTATCGTACGAGGAGGGATCAATAGCGTGATCGCAGATGAGGATCACCATTTGGCGGAGCCTCATCCACGGGCCAAATCAGAAGCTATGTCGATATCCTGAACTGCTCTACGGTTCCAGTGTGGCCGCAGCATCGGCAGACGCACTGGCTGCCATCGTCCCAGTCATGGCTCTGATCTTCAGAAGCATCGGGATCAGTCCCGTCCGGCGTTTGCCGGACCCAGACTAAAGCGGCGATATCGATCCGACCACTGTTCTTGCATCCAGGGCAGGAGAGGGGACTATGGCTGGCATCATCGGCGGTGAACCGGCTGGACTGCGTCATGGTTCGCGATCCTCCTTTATGGGGTTGCTTGGTTTGAATGGCGGGCCTCGTCGGCAGTGATCGCTTGCTCAATTTGCTTGGCCGCACTTGGTGGCGCTTTGGGGAGATTACAGCCCGCGCTGGTGAGTGTTGCGCTCGTTCGCCCAAGGCGAAGCCAGAATCTTAAGGCGACGCAATCATCCGGTAGCCTTCCCGCCAGATTTCCCAAAGATCGGCGCCGATGAAGTCAACTTGGGATACGCCGTCGTTTCGCAGAACCGGGAACGAGAACGGATTGGCTGAGATCTTTGCTCGGGCAGAAGCCGCCGCACGTCCCATTTCGAAAGCGGCGTTGTCATTGTGAGCCGTCGGGAGAAGCTTGATCCATCGTAGGCGGGGCTCACCGAGAGGTCGCGCGGGACGGGAACGTGACTTGTGCGCCCAAGATTTAGGCTCGATGGGGACGATCGTCCGTTTGACCCCAAGCCCGTGGCGAACGAACCGCGAGTGGTGCTGAATGTCCAGTCGCCAGCCAGCTGCCCGAAGTGAGGCTCCCGTCTCGGATATGCGGGTATAGGTCGTTAGGCGGTAAACCGCATGACCTCGAATCCTGATCGATTGCGCTTCACGAGCCAGAGCCCCGAGGATCGCCGAGCAGGCGTGCGGCGTACCGTCCGTCGCTGTCCGACTGACTTCGAGGGTCAGACCATCGTCGAGGATTTGGGAGACAGGGCGGCCTAAGATGCCCACGCCGAGAATCTCTTGGGAATTTCTGTCCCGGATAAGGACCTGCCGCACCGACACGCCAATCTCGGACGAATGCCGGTGTAGCTGCCTAACCACGGCATTCGCCGTAGCCTTATCCGTGATTTCGAATTGGAAGCGTTTCGCCAAAGGGAGAGGGTACTGTTGGTGGGATGCGGACGAGAGGGATAGAGGCCAGGTTGGAGAAGTCGGTTGTATTCAGAATCATCGCGACTTGCATGGCGAGCCGCACGTTGTCTTCTCCGTCTTCTGAGTCGAGAATTTCGATCCGGACATCGCCGTCGATGTCCAGGATCAGGACACCGTTGTCGTCAGGATCTGTGCCCACCGGGCGGTCAATGATCCAGTCTCCGCTCTCATGATACTCGTCGATCTCAGCTCCTGAGTTGAGTCGGTCGACGATCACATTGGCCAACAGACTGTTCCCCGGCGCTTTCTCCTCTTCTGAGATCGCGATGCGGGATTCGCCCCGGTACCACAAGACATGCATGGTCTCGTTTTCCCACATCGGGCGTCGGAAGATGGTCCAATCGGCTGATTGTGTCATAGCGAAATTCTCACTCATATTTACGCAACAAGGGCCTGCGCCAACCTGAACAGGTTGACGTGGCGTTTCACGGACTGCGACGTGGCCTTCGTCCAGGTATCGGCGGAACCGCCGTCCTTCACGCCGCCAGCGCGGCTATCGCTGAACCCAGCATCGCCGGGGCGGAAATCGACGGCAGCGGCTGCCGATGTGCCAAAGGTGAAGCAGAGCATCGCGGTCGATCTCGCGACGTCGCTGTTCCGATTCTTAAAGCCGGGGTTCACGATGAAGCGGGCGCCCCGCTCCTGCGCCACCGCCAAGTCCCGAAGCGTGTCGCGGTTCAACGTGCGGGAAAAGATCTCATGATAGTAGTTCGACGTCTTTCCCGGATTGAACTGGATGCTGGCATCCGGGATGAAGCGGCGACCGTCGAACTCGGCCGGGATATAGAGCGTAAGGCTTTCGAGCGCGCCCTGCAGAAACGAAGTGACCGCGCAGTGATCGGCCCAGGCTGCGCCACCGGAAATTCCATGCCGGATGTCGAAGTCGTTTATGGCCCGAAATGTTTCCCGCATCATGAGCTCGTAGAGATACCCGGACATGCGGGCGGCATCATCTTTGCGACCGGCAGTCCCGATCACGGAGAGGGTCGCTTCAAGTGACATACGGCGGCTCGCGAGACGTCCGATCATGTGATGCTCCTGGGGATTAGTCCCTGTTTCAGATCACCGGTCCAGATCGAAAGTTGTTCACACGTTGACTACAGTTTCTAAGGCACATTATCCCCCGTTTACTCCGCGCAATCTATCGCCGCGGCAGACTATCAACTGCCTTCTATTGCTGGATTCATTGTTTGGTTAACGAGATCACTCCGCAGCAATTAACCGTATTGCTTGCTTCTGGAGCTTTTCTTGCCGTTTGCGTTCTGAAGGGGAGATCCATCCGGGCACAAACCGTTCGGCAAGCACAACGTCTGTCGGCAACGTCAGGCTTTCCTTGCAACCCGGCGGGATGAGGAACGTCGTGATGAAGAATGGCTGAGTCTGCACGCGCGGCCATTGGCCCTGGTCATCTCGCGTCCAAACGTACCAGGCGTAGGCTGTCGCAGTAGAGAGTTTTGGATCCCAGCCTCCAAGGCACATTGGAAGCCGCTCGGTGAAAACTGCGACAACAGAAGGAGGGGTCTGCGTCCACAGGCTGTTATATCGCCCCTGACTTTCCAGCCATGCGAGGCGGACGAGGAAGGCTACTCCCTTTCGGGCGGTCCGCAGCGCCTGCTCAAGGAATTCGTAGGCGTGATCGAAGGGCGGATTGGTAATCACCCAATCGACCAGTGCTGTGTTCGGATCAGCCTTTGTGAAATCGATCTGGGCGTCGAGGTGCGGACCATAGGGGAAAATGTCCGTGGCCAGCGTCATCTGCGAGAATTCGGCAAGCGGGGTACTCATATGGCCAAATCCCGCGGCCGGCTCCCATACGGTTCTTATGCGCGGCGGGAGCTGAAGCGCGGGCATCACGTATTTGAAAAGGGCTCTTGTTCCCCACGGCGGCGTCGGGAAGAGGTCGAGCTTCCTCCATTGTTCCGCGTCGGGTAGGGCGTGGTCGGCGTCTTGGCCGAGGCGGTGGGCCATCACCGCAGTACCACCACGAGGGCTCTTACTCATTCTCGATGCATATCCCCGTTCGAAATGGGCCGGGCTGACAAGCCCGAACAGCTTTTACCAGAGCGATTTTGATTTGAGTTTTATCGTCTGGGATCTGGCCTCTTGCGGCTGCGCGATCGCAATCGGCGTCGTCGCGGGATCGGATCGTTGAGCCGGCCGAATAGGGCCAACAGCCCACGGATACGGGCTTGATCGTGGAAGCCTCTGCGTATCTCCTGGATCTCCAGGTACAGGCGAACTTTTGCCGGGAGTGCTCGGTCGGTCAGAAGAATGTCAAGGAGGCCATCTGAGGCCTTTTCGACCTTTGTGGCGTTAGCATAACCCGATGCAGCGTCTTTCAGGACATCAATGGCTTCGAGTAGAGCCTTGTTGTCAGGCATGGGTGGTCCTCCCTTGTCATGGGATCATGGCGAGCAGCTTCTCGGAGGTGGTGTCATGAGGTGGCAGGCGACCTGCCTGATGGCACTAGACGACGCCGGCGTTGCGCGAGTGCCTGAAGAGCCGAGGAGGGCGAGACCACAACGTCTCAAGCCCTCACTCCGTCTAATTCAGTTATCCGTGCTTAGGCCAGATGATAGCATCGATCGAGTCCGGCTCTTTCACCCACCGAATGTACTCTTCGATGGACAGTCCAAGGAACTCATGGAGCTCATGATCATTTGAGCCGGTATGCCATCGTTCGACCCAGCGATCGATCTCGCTTAGGGCAGCGTCGCCTGATCGACAGGCCGCGACGAATGTTGCGTTAGGATCCATCGGAGGACTCCTACCTGAAGAACAGGTGAGCGACATCGTTCAAGGTCGCAAAGATCATCAGTGACAAGACGAAGGCCAACCCGACGCCATAACTGAACTGTTCGACCTTCTTGTTTGGCCGCTTCCTCGCGATTGCTTCGTACCCAAACATGGCAAGATGCCCACCGTCCAGGACCGGAATCGGCAGAAGATTCATGAAGCCAATTGATACGGACACGAAGCCAATGAGCAGAACGAGCCCCTCGATTCCGTGATCCTCAGCATAGGTGCCTGAGACCGCCGCCAGCCTGACCGGGCCAGAAAGGTTCTCGATCCCGTCCTCGCCGGTAACCATCCGCTTCAGAGACACGGCTGTAACTTCGGCTACCCGATAGGTCATGGTGAAGCCATGGAGGACGGCATCGCCAATGCTCATCGGGACATGGAATACATTGTCCGGGCTTGTAGCAAAGCTGAACCCTACGACGGGATAGGTTTCGGTTTCCGATCCATCGGCGTTTCGCTTGGTCTTGAGAACGGCCGTAACAGCGACATCCAGGGTTTCCGACCCGCGCCGGATCGTCATCACCATTGGAGTATCGCGGTTCTGTTGGACGGCAGCGATGATGTCCTCTGCGGCCGGCGTAGGCGCCCCGTTGACGGCTGTTACGATGTCTCCCGGCTTGATACCGGATCTCTCTGCAGGGGTTCCTGGATTGGCTGCCGACTTGCCCCTTCAGCGTAGGCGCTCCTTGGATGTATGCGATCGCCCCGAAGGCGAGGATCGCGAGAGCAATGTTTGTGAGTGGACCGGCCGCAATGGTGCAGGCACGGGCACGAAGAGAGGCGTGAAAGAAAGTAGCCCGTTTCTCGGACTCGGTCATAGTGGCCACTGCCTCGTGAGACACCTGGCTGGCGGCGTTCTTGTCGCCTGCGAACTTGACGTAGCCGCCGAGGGGTACCAGGCAGATCCGCCACTCCGTCCCTTTCCGGTCAGTTCTTGCCCATAGGCACTTGCCGAACCCGAGCGAGAAGACCTCGGCCTTGATGCCAAATGCCCGGCCCGTGAATAGATGCCCTGCTTCGTGGACGGCAATCACGACGCCAAGCACGAAGATGAAGGCGGCAAGGGTCAACGGAAGGGCGAGCACCAGTGAGTATATTGAATCGAAAAAGGCAGCCATGATTCGAGAATTCCTATTTCGCGCTTCCGCTTTTTAATGCGGCTCGCGCCGGAATGGCAGCTAAAAACGGATCGGGTCTTGCTGAATGCCGAAAGAAAAGTCGTGATTGGGATCGGACGGTTACAAAAGGCTGAACCGCGCTACTGCCGTATCACGAACTTTTGGGCCGAGGGTCGTGTCCTTAACGGACCGTGAAATCACAAATCCTTTCGCTGCGAGCTGGTCAAGAATGGCGTTCGCTGCGATTTGGTATCCGAGATCCTCCTCGTCCTCTCCTTCGGGTGCATCTGTAGTGTCGCACGTTGATGGGGAAGGGCCATTCATCGCGGTGAGAATGCGTGCGAGTGCAGTGACGGCATCGGCGTCAGGGATGGGCTGGTGTTCGACACGAGTGAGACCGCTGCGCATGACGATTTACCTTTTGGGGTTTGATTGTGTGGCCTGCTGCATCAGCCAAATCTCATTGAGAACAGACTGGATTTCAGCTATCTGGGCAGGGGGGCTAATCACAAGCGTGCCTAGGGGCTGAAGATGCTTAATGGAACAAAAGTACAGCTGACCGTTTACTCGCCGGAGCGCGACAACCCGATCACCAAGCCGGCGACTACCAAGATCTCTGCCGGGAAGATCGAATTCAACAATTCGAAGTTCTACGAATTGAATGGGAGCATATATAATGTCGTCCCAGCCCAATTCGATATTTCTGGAAGTCGCTTCAGCTACAAGGTCATCAGCGGCTATTCTGGTACCTTTACAGACGTGCCTGATAGGGGCGGGTTCAACGGATACGGCCTGAAGTTCGATGCGCTTGGCAACGGTAAGAGCAAGTCGCTCTATGCAGTCGACATTGTCGCGGCGGATACCTCGCTGGAGATTACCAGAAAGAACGTCAGCTTCACGAAGAATGCGCTCTATGTGAACGCTGACGGTCTGGCCTTTGACGACGGAGACACAATCGCGATTGAGCTCGGGTTCGCTATCACCGGAACGTCTGCCGCCAATCGTCTGTCCGGTGGGAACGGCCGCGACAAGATCAATGGCGGCGCAGGGAATGACATAATTACGGGTTCCGGAGGGAGCGACCGGCTGTATGGCGGAGCCGGGAAGGACGCGTTCGTGTTCAAGTCTATCACGGACTCGACCGTCGACAGCGGCGGCCGGGACACAATCTTTGACTTTTCCAAGTCTCAGAAGGACCGTATCGATCTGAGAGCCATCGACGCCGACCTCACCAGCGAAGGAAACCAAGCCTTCAGCTTTATTGGCAGTAATGCCTTCAGCAACAAGGCCGGAGAACTGCGGTTCGATAGAGCCGCTTCAGATACCTACATCTACGGAGACGTGGATGGCGACGGCCAGGCGGATTTTTCGATCCACCTTGATGACGCGATCAGCTTAGCGAAGTCGTACTTCATCCTCTGAGTCTCGTCTGCGAGACTTCTGGCAAGCTACAAGTAACGAAACACCCGCCGTCGGCGGGTGTTTCGCGTTTTAGAGAGTGAGATCTAAGTTGCAGGCGCTTAGGCAACTCCGTCTCTGTCGCGCTCTGCTTGAATTTTAGCGCTGTGGGCCATGTTCCGACGGGCGTCCTCGGCCATTCCTTTTGTATGGTACTCTTGGCCGTTGAACAGCCAAGTATTCGACATGATGCCACCCCTGCGCTCGATCGGCAGGCTCATGATGCGATCATATGCAATTGGGCCTGCGTTCCGCCGGGCTTCCTCGGCTTCGGCAGCAAGGATCGCATCTTCGGCCGAACGTCGTGCGGCCTTCTCGCGCTGTCGTTCGGCTGCCTCGGCCTCCGTGATTTCCCGCCACCGTTGGGCTACGATGATCACCCCCGCTGTGTAGGTGCCAGTGATCGTCTCGGAGCCAGCATTGGCTTTGAGCATACCCATCCCGAGCGGGTCAGCGTTGTTTTGAAGGATCGTGGAAGAGTAGGCCGTTTCCGTGAGAGGCGTGATGGACTTGATGTCCCAGTCATCGTCGTTGAGCTCCTCGATTGCGCTCTCCACTTGAGCAGGAAGAACGTCGTAATCAGGAGTGATCGTGCCGAAGCTCGCCGTCCCGCGGGACGTTGAATTGCCCAACGAGCCTCCCCAATGAAGGGTGATAGACTTTTTCTCAAGTATTCTCGGCATTTGATACCCCAAGCCTTCGATTGATCTAAATACAGAGACTTAAGCTCCAACTCTTAAGCCTCCCTTATTTCTGCCTCGCTAGGTTGTGCGCACCCGAAGCCTTGTTGTGTTTAGGAGTACGCCCGTCCTCTCTCTTCTTCCACGCGCTCCTCTTCCCGGCGCCGTTCCTCCTGGGCGCGCTCCAATTCTTCGCGGAGGCGCGCCTCCTCCTGGAGACGGGTGTTTTCCTGGGTGCGGAGGTTCTCTTCCTGGAGCCGACGCTGCTCTCCACGAAGCCTCTCGGCTTGAGTGCGTTCCGAAGCAATCTGGGTGTTCAGCCCTTTTCGGATGATATCAGCGGATCGGTCCTGAACAGCTGGGGCGGTAGAAGCAAAGGCGGATCTTTGCTTCGAGGAGCCGGACAAGCCATTGAGACCTGCTACACCCTTTCCGGAAATGGCTCCACCTCCACCGCCGGACGATGATGATCGTGCTCGACGGCGGCCGCTTGGCTTCGGGGCGCTTGCTTTTACCCCCGGAGCCTTGGGGCGAAGGCGAATTTTGAGAAACCGTATCGAGCCGATGCCCATGATGCGAAGGCAAAGCCAGACGATGACGAGAGGGGCCGCGTAGATAAGCAGCAGGAGATGTTTCATGGATTCGCAAAAGCTCTGTCGTTGTCACCACTTTTAATTCGGATTTCGCCCGCTGGGTAGTAGCGAGGCCAAGACATCAAAAAGAAAGGCCGCTCAGTGAGGAGCGGCCTTTCCTACGCGGGACATTGGTTGGGGGCTATGAAATGTCGCCAGCGTTATCGGATCTCTTGGGTTATTGGTGTCGGGTGATCCGCACCGGCTGCAATTGGCGCGGTGGCCGGACAGCCCTGTGTGTGACCCAAAGAGCGAAACCGACGGAAAGGCCTAAGAGGCAAGATTCAAGGAGCATTTGAGATCTCCGCCTATGAACGGAAGAACACCAGATATCCAGATCCTGCTGCCATCGTGAGGGCGACGAGGAGTGGGAGCAGTTTGGACATTCTCTGTCTGCGACCGGGATATCTGGAAAGTACAAGGGTGATCTGGACTAAGAAAAGGGCGGAAGGCCTTAGTTCAGCTGGCGTCCAGCCTCCCGCTCCCGTTCGACGACCGTCTTCACGTTACGGGCAAGGTTCTCCATCTTGTTCCTCGGAAAGGAGAGGCCGAGATCCTTGGCAAATTGCGAGATCGAGTTGCACACCCGGCCAAGGCCTTCACGGGCATGAAGCTTGGCATAGTGGGTAGCCGCCAGCCCAAAAGCCTGCTCGATCGTTTTTCCGGCTGCCAGATGCCGGAGCATGTCGCGTCCGAAGGGCGTCCGGGCGGCGACGGCATTAAGGGCGGACCGGTGGGCGAACTGGGCGGCCTGGAGCGTCTGCTGATTTTGCTGAAGCAACGCGATCTGGGCGGCTTCCAGATGCTTCGGTTTGGTGACCATAGCTAAATCCATAATCTGCGCTCCTATTGGCGAGTTATGAATAACGCAAACCGAATTAAAATGCAATGAATCAGCCTGCGCCGCGGCTCGTTTGAGCTTTTAGGCCGGGATTGCCAGATCCTGAGCGGGAGGCTGCCTTATTGTGGTCAATCCAGCAAAAAACTGGTTTGTTTCTACAACGAATCCGGCACTTGCGAGAGCCGTGACAAGTCTCTGGGCTTCTGCAGCAGGGTCCGCGACATCCTCTTTCACCCACGCCTCCCGGTGGTGATTATACGAGAACCCGTGCTTGCGGACCTTCGCTTGAATCTTATTGCGACGGGTTTCAGAAAACTCACCCATGTAGCCGAAGCGAAACGCGACGGGCGCCAGAGTAATCCGTAGGCCTCATCGCGGAAATTAAGCTGCACGGGCGGGATCGACTTGGTTTTCATTGTGAGCCTCAAAGGAGTGTTTTTTGCTGATCGATGCCCCAGACTTCTTATTATCTTTGAGAAGTTTCTCATTTTCTGGGGTCAGTTTCTCACTATTTGGCGAACTGTGGACGTCGCCGGCGCGGCAGGACTTCCTGATGGCCCGTGCGATATGTTTGGCGTAGACGGCACAGGCTTTCCAATATGCCGCCATAGGCCCTTTCTTTTTGAGCCAAGAGGTCTGGGCTTTGGCTTCCGCGTCCTTTGAGAGGTTATCCAGGAGGCTCGCCAGGACGAGTTTTGTATCGTCGGGGAGGCTGTAGACTGCCTTAAAGGCAGGAAGCGCCAGGATCGGGTTGCGTACCTCAATCCGGCTAGAGCGAGGAATTGGTGATGTCATCGGCAGTATCCTGCTTTGTCCTAGAACAGGCTCAATTGCATCGGGGCAGGCGGCGGCGGATTGATCACGCGCATCAGGAGGTCGATCATCTTGGCCGCCTCGTCGCGGGCCCGCTCTGAGAGGCAACTGTTCCCAGATTCAATTTGCCTCTGAAACCAGGTCCTGGCGCTGTTGGCGTAAAACCTGATGGCGTCATCCTTCTCGTTGAAGGCTATGCGATCCCAGACTCCGGGGGCGCAGCCAGCACCGCCGATGTTGTTGCGAAAGTCATAGCCGGTGAGCCAATGGCCGCGGCCGGTCTGGGCTACTTTGACCTTCGCCTGAGACTGACCGACTTCGGCCATGAGGATCTCTTCATGGTCGACGATCACGCCGGCGCGGTTGGTTTCGACCTGGTGCCAGGTGGCAAGGGCGACTGTAGCTGTGTCGTACTGATCACCTCGCAGCCCGTAACCCCCGGTCTTAGCGATTAGGTCGGCTAAGTCGATTTGTGGAACCATCCTTGTCCTGTCCTCCGTGTTGGCAGGCTGTGCCGCCGGAGCGGAAGCCTCTTTCGTACGGCGCTCCATGCTGCTGCTGATTGAGTGTGGTTAGTCCTTCTTGTCGAGCAGGGAGGCTAGCTTCGGGTTTTGGCGGACAACCTCTTTCACGATCCGGCTCATCGCTTCCTCGATGATCTCATCGGAGGTTGCCTTGTGGATCGCCTCCTGCCAGTCGTCATTGGTGTCGGCGAAGTGATCGGGGAAGCGCTGCAGGGCTGCCTTGAAGAAGCGGTTTTCGGCGTCGATCTGCCGCTCGGACCCCCAATCGTCGTCGGTCTTGCACTTCGCGGCCTCTGCCAGCATCAGGAGCGTATTGTAGTTCGGCGCCGTCCCTGCAGGCGGGGAATAGCCGTCCAGGAATTCCCTCACCAAGATCCACTCGTCAGCCGCGTAGAGGTCTTCCATGGTTCCGTCGTCGAGCTCACGGCAGACACCAAAACGAAGGTTCTCTGGAAGTTCACGATCCTGGGGGTTGGGATGATCCACCCACAAGACGAGATCCCGCATAATGTCGTGGAACCTCGGGCAGGCATCGTTGTGCCAGGAGTAATCCTCGAATGACGGTGGAAGCTCGGGAATCCAGGCTGCCTGAAATCCGGGGAACTCCCGCTTCCACTGGGGCAGTTCGGCCGCCTGGGACACTTCCGGTTCGGCAAGGATTGCCGCGATGGCCTCGGCCTCTTCGGGAACGAAGTAGCCCGAGGACCGGGCGGTGGTCAGGATATCGCGCAAGGTCGCGATTGTAGCGTCCTGGCCGGCGGCGTAGCGCGTCTTAGCGAATGCCACAAAGGTCCCGATGACGGTCAAGGCCTGACGCGGCGTAGCGGTCGAATTCAGCCACCATTCGTCAGTGGGATGATATGCGCCGATCAGACAGGTCGGATCATCTGGGTTGTCGGGGAGGGACGCCCCATCTTCGGCAGTGAGCCAGAAATACCATCCGTCCTCATAGTGACGGGCATAGGCAAGGCATCCGCCCCCAGTATGGTCGACATCCAGCTGCGATTGTTCGGCCAGAGCCTTCATCGGTTCTGGCTGGCGCTGAACCGTTTTCTCGATCGCGTCCGAGAAGTGATGGACAGCGATTTCGCGATCCACTCTGGTGGCGGATTCAGCGGCGATCCGAACCATCTCCATGATCTGGGGAATGCGAAGCGGCGTCACCGCTGCGCCAGCCCCGCCGTAATCCGCCGGGAAGATGTCGCGGCGGAAGGCATGAGCCTTGGCCTCGGGGCTCTTGGCATATCGCTCAAGGGCCTCGAGGATCGTGGCGACGTCGTTCAGGTCGAACTCGCCGTTTAGCGGGAACTTGGGAAACATGGGCTGCCTTTCTGAAGACAAGCGATAAAGGGGGTGCGTCAGGCGGTCGGGACTGCAAGCCCCTCAGGGAGAGGGTGGCGACGGAAATCTGGCCGCTGATCGAACCGGAGGGCGGAGGCGCCGAGATAGGTCAGGGATGGCTCGGAAGCGATGAAACGCCGGCCGAGATCGAGGGCGACCTTTCCGGTCGTGTTCGATCCGGCCATGGGGTCGTAGACAATCTGACCTGGTTCGGTTGTAAGCAGGATCACCCGCTTTGGAATTGCCTCGGGGAACCGCGCCGGGTGCGGAGGGAGTCCGGCCTCTCTGCACCGACGGCTGAATTGATCGTTACCTGGCGCTCCCGCGGCGACGATCAGGTTGCCCGGCAGTGGGCCGTCACCGGTTGGCGCAAAGGCCCGTTCATTGATGTTGTAGCCGCAGGGCCGCTTGCTCGACGGCCGCTTCTGCGCCCGATCCCAAGCTGCGACGGTCGAGGCGGCATAGGGCTCGACCGGCAGTCGGCGGGTGTCCCAGTTGGGGTTAGGGCTCTTGCTGAAGAACAGGAGGTGCTCGAGGGTGTTGCGTGGACGGAGGCGCGTCTTCGAGGCCCACTGGATGTTCCCCATCTTCGTTGGGCTGTGCCAAACACTTCGGCCCGAAAGATGGAGCCCGAGTTCGTCGACGCAGCTGAGGGTAAGCCGCTCGACGTATGGCGAGAGATTGGGCGTCCCGCTGACGAACGTATCCATAAGGTTCAGGCAGATTGTCCCGTCAGTGGCTAGGAGGCTCTTCCACACTGCGAGGAGCGACCGCATCCAGGAGAGCCAATCGGGAACGGAGAAACTCCCATATTCGCGAGAAACGGTCGGATATGGCGGGGACGTAAACACGAGGGCTAGAGAGCCGGGCTCTATCGCTCTCGCTGCATCCTCGGCATGGGCCCAAAGTGCCACCCCGTCATCGAGTGAGTAGATCAGGACGGCAACGCCGCGGCGAACCTTCTTCAATTTGGCATATCCGGGATCGGCAAGTTCCCAGATGCCACGATTGCCTTTGTGAATCAGGCCAGCCATCACGGCGTTCTGGCGAGCCCATCGCACCGCCTGCGGAAAGACGGAATAGGTCTGTCCATCCCCGCAGGTGCGCTTTTGGGAGCGTAAATCGTCAGGAACATCAAGCCGATCAGCAAGTCTCTCATAGAGATCGCTCGGCTTGGCCCGTCCGCCACGGGATTCCAGCTCTTCGAGCAAGGGAAGTTGTAATAGCCCCTGAAGCGAGGGTCGCGCGGTGAAGGCGCGGGCACACTCCTCGGTTTGGATGCCCTTTTCGACGCGTCGGGCGCGGGCTCGCGCCGCAGTGGCTTCGGAAGATTTCATGTCAGGTACTCAGTTTGCTCAACCAGATCCCGACATGAAAAAAGCCGGACGGGTGTCGTCCGGCTAAGTTGGCTCCTCGCTTCAGGGAGAATGAAATTCTAGTCCTTCCAGGGATCGTCCTCGTTCCCACCGAAGCCATCGGTGCTGCCGCCGTTGTCGGAGCCGTTGCCGTTGCCGGCTGGGATCAGGATGAGGTCGCCTCCGAAACGCTGGAGGACGAGGTCGGTGACCTGCCGCTCCACCTGGTCCTTGTCGGTGAAGGTGCGATACTGGATCTTCAGTCCCTTCAGAAGGATCGGAGCGCCCTTCTTGACATACTTCTCGACGGTTTCGATGAGGTTCGGATTGTAAATGACGACGTTGTGCCACTCGGTCTTGGACTTCTTCTCGCCGTTCTGCGTCCAGGTGTCGTTCGTGGCAACACGCAGGTTGGCTACCTTTTCGCCGTTGCCCAGCGTGCGGATCTCTGGATCTCGGCCAACATTGCCGAGGAGCTGGGCTTCATTGATGGACTTCATCGGAGGGTCTTTCCTAGGTTTCGACTTTAGGGTCGGATTGAGAGACTTTTGGGGATTGCTTTAGGCGTTGACCAACTTCTGTTGGCTTTGAGGTTTCAGCGAAAAATGATCCCGTTTCGCATCGAGAAAGCGGACACCTTGCGCTTGGGAGGCTTATTCGAAGCGGTAACTTTCTCGGGCTTTTCATATGCGATGGAGGCGCAATGCTCGCAGTACGGCTTGCCGCTGATCGCAGGCTCGCTGCAGTAGAGCATGGAGACGCCGGTGCCGCTGACCGGGTAGCGGCAATGGCGGTCCCGAAGATCAAAGATCGTCAGGCACTTCGAGAGGTCACGTTCCGGCTTGGCCTCAGCGACGGGAGCAGCCTTCTCCAGCACGCAGGCTGGTACGGGCGCGGCGTTCACAACGGCTGGGATGCTGACAACCTCGGCGACGGGTGCTGGGGCTGGCGCAGTCTCAGCAACAACAGTCTGGATCGCTTCTGCCACTTTGGCAGGCGCCTTGGCCTTCTCAGCACGTTTTTTGTAGTGCCGGATAAAGTCCGCGCCTGACGTATTCAGCTTAGTATCGGCAGTTGCAGCGGCCTCAAACAGTGGCAGCGTGAGGAGAGCTTTGCCCGACGGCTTCCGGGTGCTTGCCTTCCGGACGATCCGCGTTTCTTCAACGGAGCGGGGCTCACGTGTATCCGGCAGGGCCAGGATGACTTGTACGTCAGATTGGCCGCGTTTCAGGATGCGCTTCCCAATCGTGCGTTGCTTGGGAATGTGGTTGCGTGACGGACGCTTCTGGCCCACCTGCCAACCACGGCGCCAGCAAATGCCGAGGATCTGGGAGCGGGTAACCGGAACTTCGGGCGTGGAGATCTCGGCCGCGATAGCTTCGGCTGTGAGCTTGCGGCCGACGAGCTGCTTTATCTTTTCGACGGTTTCGTCGTTCCAGATACCATTAACTTTGATCTGGTTGGCTGGAGCGCCCGATGATTGAGAGGCGATGACCGCGGAGAAGCCGCTGGTTTTGTGAAGAGCCGTTGGTTGCAACGTTTTCATCATATCGACCTTGGTTACGCAAACGTCCGCTTTCGCATTCCATCGCTTAGGACGGGCGTCTGTGTCGTGCATCGATGATCATGAACTGCGCGCGGGGCGAGGCCTGATCCTGGTGAAGCCTGTGAGCTTGTTATTTGTTAGTCTCACAGGAGAAGCTCAGCCTTTGACTCCCATTCCGTCATAGAATGGTAAGCTTGCCAAAACCGCCGGATCATCTAGCGGCTTGCCGTAGCTCCAATGTGGCCGAATTATGCCGTCCGGGCCTCGAACCGTCAAGGCAGAAACGAATTAGTAAGAGGTCGCCCGAATTATAAAGCACCCCTGAACCACATGATTCGAGCCGATCCGAACGGGTGCGTCGCCTAGAGGACACACCCGTCTAGCAAGAAAATATGTTCAACTTCAATGATGTATGAAGCCCATCCTGAGGCTTTTCGCTTTCTTGTGGGAAAGCTCCTCCTGCAAAGCTGCGACAAACCAGCTCGGGTCATCCTTAATTCGGAGAACCGAAGCCTTCTGCAGAACCACGTCGAAGTCACCAGGGGTAAGGTTGGTGAGTTGTAGGATGTCGGCCGGGGCTGGCATGTTGAAGAAGCGGTTGAAGGCCTTCGCCGCAAGTTCCGGGGTAAGGGCCTCGAATTCGAGCTTGAACACGAAGCGGCGCAGGATGGCAGGGTCGATGTCCCGCTTGTGGTTGGTCGAGCAGAAGACCGGAAGATCATGGCTGTCGAGGTGGGTCAGGAAAGCATTGGTGAGCGTTTTCTGGTAATCCTGGGTCGCCGTTTCCCGGTCAGAGAACATCGTTTCAACTTCGTCCATGATAATGGCGAAGTTGTGCTTTCGGGCATCGGCAAACATCTTGTCGACGGCTTTCTCGGATTCAGAGAGCCAGCGGCTTGTCAGATCCGAATAGCGATAGACCTTGGACTGGTAGCCCATCTGGTGGGCGACATAGCGGCCGAAGGCGCTCTTGCCCGTACCGGCCACCCCGTCGATCAGGACCGGCATGCGCCCGCGGGGCGCTGTGGTCATTTTCTCGATCAGATCCGGTAAGTCCTGCTTGCAGACGTACAAAGACATATCGAGGTCGGCGATTGCGATCGCGGGCGTGACGGAGGCCGAGGATCTGGCGATGACCTCTAGGGCGGACTGGGCCGAGCCGGTCATCACAGTCGAGTAGACCGCCTGGCGCCGCTGGGCTGGAGTCAGGTCGAGCCGTGCGATGGCCGCAATATCGGTCTGCGGCATGTCCTGCCCCGGAAGGGTTTGGGCAACGGCTTTGATCTCGGCGATGCGCTCCTCGTAGGAGGGCTGGGGCGGCTGATAGGCGAGGGTCAGCCGATTTGCGATTGTCGCAATCAGCGGGATCTGAGAGCGGGCTGGACCAATGATTGGGGTCTTGCCGTGAGTGATGATCGATCCAAGCATCAGGTGTGTGAGGTTCGGCCCTATGTCGTATCCCTTGACGACTTCGGGATCATCGGGGCTGATCATAGGCTCGTTCGACAGGGAGGCCTCGAAGAGCGCCGGATAGGTCGGGACGAGGATAGCAGCGGGAAGATCCGCATAGGCTGCGGCGAGAATAGCGATGTCCATGATGACGTCGCGGGTTTCTCGGTAGTGGCGCTGGATCGTCAGCGGGAGCATGCCGTGAGATGACAGGACGTGCTCGATCCGTGCTGCCGCATAGTCGAGATCCTCGCCGGGATGGTAGGTCGAGACAAAACCAGGAATGGACGACGGGGCGAGGCGGCGAATGGCATAATACCGGAGGAGAGCGGATGCCAGCTTGTCTTGCGTGGCCGTCGCAGGCTCGGTGTGAGGTGTAGCTGCGTTCTCGAGGGCGATCGACAGAGAATGGAGGTTGTGCTGAAGGCTGATCGCTCCGTCCTCAATCGTGAGGATCTTCAGCATGGCACACGGCAGGGACGCGAGCTCGCCTGCCAGAACATTAGCATCAGTCGCCCAGTTGGCGGCATCGATAGAATTCTGCAGAAAGGCCAGAGCCGAGATAAGAATGCCCTGCGCCTCGGCGCCGTCAGCGGAAGCAGGGCGGAACAACGGAACCTTGCGGTCTTCCGTTGTGAAGGCGGAGAGGACCTCGGCGAATGCTGGATAGCGACGGTCCATCAGGATCGTTAAGACCGGCCACTGAATAGACGGCTTCCCATCGCTGACAATAAGAGAAAGCCGCTCGATCGCTTTCAGATCGGCGACAAAGAGGTGATCGGTTAAAGCTCGGCTCGACCATTCTCGGTGCAGTGCGGTGGCTTTCTTCTTAGTTGCCACCTGCTTCGGCAGTACACGCGATAACATTGCGAGAAGATAAAGAGCAAAATTCATAGTGACCCTTGGCCTGTGGCGGGCTTCTTCTGGGGATTGAGAGGGGTAGGCTGCGGATTAGGTCAGCGTCGACCTAAATCCGCCTGAGCCTGGGTCTGAGGTTTCACAGGAATGCGAACAGGCGAGTTATTCACTTTTGCATCCTGAGCGAAATACTCTGGGGGGATGCCATTCTCGAAGATCGCGATCCGGCAGTCAGGGGTAAGCGCGAGACGTTCGATTTCATTCCCGCGAAGAGCGATGATGCCGTCGGCCTTCGCCACTTGAACCGGAAGTTGCTGGCGAGGCTGAACGTTCTTGAGCATGCCTGCGATGTTGCCGTTTCGACGGAACGAGATGAGATCCACTGCGAAGTTGAGATCCCGCGTCATGAAGTCGAAGGTCGTCTCAGCGCTCAGGATCGTGGCGAACCCCGTCGACGGCGCCATAGAGGCGCGATGCGAGAGTCCAACGGCGGCCCGGACGGGCGAGCTGGCGAACTCTACGGCAACAGGATGCATGGCCGTCGGACAGACGAAGGCGGCAGCCCGGATGACGTTGTTCGTGAAGCATCCATCCATAGACGGCTGCTGCGCGCACATCGAACTGTCGCGGGTCTGCTCGGCAGGCGAATCTGACGTTAGCGAGACCCGCGAAATCAGATCATTCTGAACCCGCGTGACGATCTTCTTGGCGCTAGGCACGACCTCGAGGAACCTTGTCGGGCTTCCTGCGGCGAGAACGAGGGCTGCGGCCGTTGCCATGGTTCCGATCAGAACAAGGGAGCCACGGCGCTTCTTCGGCGGCTGGTTCTTGTTCATCAGGCGCTGTCGCAGCGCCTCTTCTTCGTTCACCGAGATCCCTGTTCCCCAGTCGTGATCGTAGGAGACGTTGACCTCGGAGGCAGCGGCTCGGCTCCACGGCCACCGACGCGCGTTGCGAGCCTCTGGTGCATGGTATGGGCCAGGAAGGGTATTCCCTGTGACAGAAGCAAGGGCAGGAGCGGCGTCGGCAGCAACCTGGTCGGGGAGAGGAGCAAAGGTTTCGAGATAAGGATCGTGGACGTCGATGACCGGGTTATCCGGGTCGGTGGACTCTGCGGGAGCACCCTCGGCAGATGCGCCCCCTTCGGCCTGGTCGGCGTCGACCACCGATTCAACCACGTCGTCGGCGCTGTCACCCTCTGCAGGAGCCTCGACCTTCTGCCCAGACTCGCCCAATGGCGTGCCAGTGAAGCCTCCGGCCAGGACCACGAAATCGTTTGCGTGGGTGTCGTCCTCATCCGGCTCAGGTGTTGGATCTTCGGCTGTCGGTTGGAGTTGGCCGCCGACGAGTAGAATGAAGGAATCGTCGATCATATCGGACCCAGCTGGGTTCGACGGCTGCGGCTGGTGGGCATCTTTAGAGGCGGCGCCAGACTTGGAGGGCCAAAAGCGTGTCAGGTTCATGATCTTATGCCCGCTTTGCAGCCTTGCCCTCAGAACGGGCATTCGGGGAACCAAGGCTCTTGAGATAGGCAATATGCGAGTCGATCTCGGCGGCCGCGACGTCCGATTTCAGGAGGTCCCGGGCCTCGGCTTCTTTGCCAGTCATCACGAGGACGACAGCGAGGTTCTGACGGACCTTCTGGTCAGCACCAGGCGCAACGGAAGCCTTGCGGAGATACTGTTCCGCAGAGGCCATGTCGCCGGTCACAGCATAGGAGAGGCCCATGTTGGTCAGGACCATCGGATCCTCCGGCTGGATCTTCAGTGCAGCCGTATAGAGGGAGCGAGCGCGATTGTGGTCGCCGGACTGATCGGCGATCACGCCTTGAGCCGAGAGAACCCGCCAGTCAGGGTTATCTGGGGTATGGGCTCGGTCCAGTACATTCGAGGCGAGCTGGGTCTTGCCAACGGCGATCAGGGCCTTCCCGTAGGCCGCGATCACCCCCTTGTCGTTCGGGAAGCGGAGAGCCGTCTGCTGGAGAACGGCAGCCGCTTCCTCATTGCGATCGAGGGAGTTGAGAGCCTTGGCATAGGCCAGAGCAGCCTCCGGGTTGTCCGGCTGGGAACGGTAAGCCTCTCCCAGACGCTCCGCTTCAGAGCGGATCTGGCCCTGGGAAGGCTGGCCCGAAAGGCCGAGGCTCCCGGTGGTTGTGGTGCATGCGGAGGCCAAAAGCCCAGCGGCCGAAATCAGCGCAGCACGGAGGATGAGGCTGTGTCTCATAACAATGTCCCGGTTAAACCTACGATTCGTGTTTTTCTATTTCGCCCCTTTTCGCATTTTCACGTGCGAAGGGAAACGGGTCCAAAGCGCTCCGCACGCTAATTCGCAGCCTCAATTGGCGGCAATGCGATCTGGTCGGGCAAGAAGTGGAAGTCGATCCGAGCATCGGAAGCAGGATCTGGGTCTGACCCAGAGGCCAAAAGTTCAACCAAGCCATCGACTTGATCCAGCCGGATCTGGGACTGGAGCATCAGGAGCGATGAGCCGATTAAGCATGATTGAGAAAACTCGACCGGGGTCGTTGTGATGAGCGCTTCCGGGTGATCTTGGCTCAGACCCACGGCGGCCCGTTGCGCGGCCGCTCCATCGAGAGAAGCAAAGAGTGGAACAGCACCCGCTGCGTTCTGAACGGCGACTAGATATGTGAGCATGATTCGAGAATGTCCTGGTGGCGATTCTTGTTGTCGGACGGGTAAATCGTGGGTTTCGGCGGTCGCCTTGACCTGCTCTCAACACGTTAAGAGAAATATTTTTCTGTCAGGTTGTTTGTCGTTGAACGCCGATGAAGTCTTTTGTTTGCGGGTCGACACTTGATGAACTTGCAAGCCGAAGCGATAAATGGCGAGGCTCCGAGCTTGTTTATACATATTCAAAACTAGCCCATTCCCCTTCGTATATCCCGCATTTTATTTCGGACTGAGCCAGACAACGAACCAACGAAGATCTGAAGTCTCGGGCGCGAGTTTTGGCAGAGCAGGCTGGCAAGTGGAGTATCGTTTCCGTCTACTTGCGGCTCGATTAGGAGACAGTATGCACAAAGGCAGTTCTGCAACATTTTGAGACTGATCCCGACAGGGGATTAGATATTGTCCCGTCGTAAGAAGTATACCGTGAACTCAATCTTGTGCTCTCGGAAGTCTTCGCGCTGACCCGCTACGATTGAACCCTATTCAATCCGTCGTCCTGACTTCCGCTTGGATTTGACAGACGTTGCGCTCTCCCGATCTCGGTGGCATGTTCATGGGGAACCCGGCAATGTCGCCTCTTCCTGGTGAGCCAACATTGTCGAAGCGGGTCTACGCCCGTCTGACTGGGCGGAACTGACAGCCGTTGATTTTATCCGGCATGTCGTTCCGCCTCTTTTTTACCGAGCAGCGGAAACACAACAGAAGGCCTGGGATCGTGCGTCCGGCTTGCTGCCATTCTCGCGATGACGTCCCCCATGCTGGACTGGTGCGAGCCTGTCTTGCTTACGATGCTGTGCAGATAACCGCCGGGGTTCGAGATCCGCCCATCTTCATGCCCCTGAAGAATGACCAGAAGGCTCAAGGAAGCCTCAATCGGGCCGAGGGACCGCTGGGCTTCATCCCATAGCTTTCCAGAAATCCCAAGGAGCCCTCTGAGTTGGTGAATGCTAGATGCCAGCTTATGAACCGACGAGAAGGCGTCAGGATAATACTGGGAGAGGGCGGGGCAGGCTCGCTGCACCTGATTCAGGTCCAAGGGTAGGCCTTTGGTACGCTCCTGCTGGATCTCTGACTTTGGCGCGTAGGGCGCAGCCTTGATGCCATTCACATCTTCGGCAGCCCTTTGATTCAAAGAGTCATCCTTTTTATGAATCAGATTAGGATTCTGGGTGAATCCTTTGTCGCCTGCGGGCGAAGAATCTTCGACCAATTCGGTTGCATCGAGATGCTGGTTCCAAGCCGATTGAGCCGAGACTTCGAGTGTGATGAGTGACGACAGCAGAGTGTGCAGGTCAGCCAGCGAGGCCTTCACGGTCCGGGTGGGGCGGCTCAGCGTCATGCCGTACTGCTCCCCGAGACGAGCGAAGGTTGCGGCGAGTTCAACCCAGGGACCGGCGATCTGGCTGTCCTGGCCGCCGGCGATCAGGCGGATGACTCTGATCCTGGTTTCAGAAATGAGTTGAGCTAGCTTCTTCCGCTCCGCGAGTTCGGCCTGATGAGTTTCGGCCAGCTCAAGAAACTGCTCCCGACGGATCATCAGGGGAGTAAGATTGATGCCGCAAGCCTGAACAATGCGATTGTTGACGCGCGTACCGAAGCGTTTGCGGGTGTCGCTGTGGGTGATCAAGCCCATTTGGACCAGGCGTCTGAGGTGAACCTGAATGCTGCGCACATCGACACCGACGCGATCGGCCAGGGCGGCATTGGACGGCCATACGACGGGGCCGATCTTGCGATCCTCCCAGTCAATCGGATGTGAGAGATCGCAAAGGACGCTGAGGAGCCGCCAAGTGGTGGGGCGGAGTTTAAGGGCCGGAGCCGCCTTTTTAAGAGCGTAGAGCACTGCCGACTTGGTCGTTGGCTTTTCGTTAACGAACTTCTCTGTCACGGCCCGTTCGACACGGGCGTGGGCAGCCGACATCGGCCGCAATCCTTGCGGATTCATGGTCTTGACCCCGATTGTTTTTGGACAAGCGAGACCGATCGCCGAAACGACGTTTCCAGTTGACAGGGATGTCGGGGGGGTCTAAGAACATTGACGCCAATCTAGTTCTTAGTCCGGTCCCGTTGGGTTCAGTCCTTTCGATACCGGCCTCTTCAAAACCCCTGCCGCGCCAACGGCGGGGTTTTTGATTCTTAGGCCTTCTTCAAGCCGTTCATGTCCTCGTGTGTTGGATCGATCCGAGAAAATGCCGCCAAGCATTTCGGGTCGACTTTTAGATGTGAATACCGACCCGGGACTCTTGCTCCAGACGCGCCAACGCCTAAATTCCGAATCTGATGGGCCAAGTGGATTCACACCGGCAAGGTGGGTTGAGTCAAGGGCAAACGAATTAAAACGCGGATTGCCAGAATTAGAGTTAAAAAGCCCGCCTCTTAATTGCGATCTTTCCGGATAGGCTGTTTTGAAATTCCGACTGCGATTCGGGATAGTTGACAGCGTGGCAGCTTGCCATTTCCGAATTCTTGTGCTTCGTAAAACCCGTTCTCAAATCAAAATTCGGATTTTCGAAATGGGAACAAAGGGAACGAGAAAGCGGTAAACTTGCGAGCTTCGGAAATTGCCAGCGAGCGCGCAACTTTAGATCGCTCCGTAACTTGTACTGGATCGGGATTTGTTAATCCAACCCGGCCAGTGACGGTTCTGGGTTTGAATGTGGTATTTGGGGGAACGGATGACCCGTAGGTCGTTTTCGGAAGACGATTTCTCTGAAAGCAAAACGCTTCAGAATGTGAGCGCAAACCTTCAGACCATCAAGAAGTTGATGGGGTGGGGAACCACGGAGATGTCGAAGCAGATCGGCATCAGCGACCGGCATCTCGATAGCTTGCTTCGGATGACCTCGAATGTGACTGTTCTGGTCCTCGAGAAGATTGCCGAGGGTCTGGGAATTCCTTTCCAGCGCCTGACAGGAACTCGGATCGTGGTCAGGGGCCACGTTTCTGGCGGCAACTACCTTGAAGAGCTCCAGCAGGAGCCCTGGCACATCAGCAGCGACGAGATTGAGGCTCCGGTGGCTCGCTCGTCGCGTGAGGCTCCTTCGCGCAAGGCGAAGAAGGAGACGAAAGCACCGGAAGAGCCAGCGTTGCCTCCTGGAATGGAGGGGATCTTCCAGCGCCTCATCGATGTACAGGAGCGGCTCACACAGGATCAGAGCCGGACGGACGCCAAGGTCGATAAGCTGGCCGAGCAGATGCAGGACCTGGCCAGCGCGGTCAGAGGTCAGGCAACGTCGGCGGCTGCGGCCAAGAGTGAAGCCGCCGGTTCAGGAGGCGGTGCAAAGGGATCGCGCAAAGGGCGGAAGGGTTCGGAGGAGACCTCGTCCAAGTCAGGCAAGGGCGGACGGGGTGCTGCAGCCCGTTCCAGCGCTGGCGCGACGGTCTCAAGTGGGCGTACCGCGGATCCAGACGGAGACCTGTTCGACCGGAGCGCTCCTGAGGCTCCCAAGCGCCGTGGCCGGCCGCCTAAAGCCGAAGCCGCAAGCCGGACGACCCGCGAGGCAGCCTTAAAATCCCGAGGGCATGAGAGCGTAAAGAAGGCCAGTCCTTCCAAAGACGACGGGCGCACGAAACGCCCCTACAATCGAAGGAAATAAAAAAAGCCCGCTCGGAGAAGAGCGGGCTTTCTTGTATCGGCCGGGGAGGGACGAGAAACCGTCTCTCCCGGTTAGAATACCATTGTGAAGACGTAGGCGATTGCCGCCAGAGCGGCGAGGAACACCCCGATCTTGACGACAGTCCAGCCGAGGACGAGGGCCATCTTGACGGCGCCGAGCGCCAGCAGGACCCCGAGGGCGCCAAAGACGCCTTCGTTATAGACCCACATGATCATCGCATGAGCGATCACGATGAAGGCGACAGTGGGGGCCAGGGCCTTGAGCTCGACCCGGAGAGCTTCCTTGAAAGTCATGGCAGGATCCGTTTCTTATTCTTTTTATTGGATCCAGCGCGGGGATGTCTAGGCTAGCGTCTAGTCCGTGCTGGTTCTTATTATTGTTCTTGGCACGGCCGCTTTTGCCGCCGTTCTTTTTTGGGGTTTCAGAGAACCCCTTGTTCACCTCAAAGCCATAGCTTCAAGAAGTGTCTCCCTGACCGGAACCGGTCAGGGTCAGCGTTCACCAGGGCATGCCGAAATAGAGATCCTGCTGCCCTGCTCTCTTATCGTTGTCAGTGCGTGGGGACTTGGAGTTCGGGGACGAAGGACGAGGAGCCACGACGTGGGGGATTGTTCCTAGCGCTCTCACGAGCGCCTCGATGAGACTGATCTTATCTCTTGTGAGATCTCCGGATCCGGGCACCGGAACGACCGTGATGATGGAACGCCCGAGAATGGTATCTCCGTCCCATACGCTCTGGGGCACCGCCTGGACGCGAATTGGAGACCCAGGCTCAGGCAGGGACACTGGGGTGAGACCGTTCCTGATCGAAAGCCGGTCGGTATCGATGACCGCCCCGAGAATAGAATGGGCAGATCCGACATTGTTGAGACCCCTGACCTCAATGACATCACTAAGGGCAGCGGGATGTCGGCACCGGTCCGCTTCGGCAGCATGCAGCGCTCGACACAGGGGAACTCCGTACTCCTTTAATATATGGCGCAGTTGAACCTGCGGGTCCGGCTCGATGAGACGGAAGGGGATTGTGACCTCCGCGTGGCCGGCCCTGGGGGTGTGGAGCACACATATTAAGATAGCAAACCGAATTAGGCGGGGGTATTTTACCCGCGTAACTCGGCACAGCCGTTCTCGAATCATAATTCGGGAGCCGGATTGCCCTGAAGCCCGCGCACGCAACGTTTCCGAGGTTTCCATGGACAACGATCTGATACCCACCAACAGGCCTAATACTACCGACCAGGCATCGGGTTCAAAAGGCCTGTTGAGCTCAATCAAGGGGACTTTGTCCGACGTCGGCAAGCAGGCGGTCGAGGGCGCTGTGAACCTCGTGACCCCCGAGGGTTTAAACGCATTCTCCGGTCGCATGCATCTCCACGGGGCCGACGGTACAGCACCAGCCAGCCTCAAGGACGTTGATAGCGTTCTCTCAAAGGCAGGCTCCAAGGGGCTCGATGCCCTCATGGGGCCGAACTTCGAGAAGCAAGCGCTGCGGGGCGCGGAGGAGGTGTTCTCGCGCATGGCCCACGGTCATGACCGTACTCGGGTCCGGGACGGTCATGACATCGGTGGCTAAACCTGCCGACAGCCGGCTTTTCGCGGGTCCATTTTCAGCGGTCTCGGCCGTGCGAACAGTTCTACGGCGGGTTCCAGGGCATGGGGGGCTGAGCCGGTTGTATCGCGGCATCGCGATCGCAGCAGTCGGGGCGGTCCCGATCTGTCTGTTGCTTGGAACTGGTTGGGGCCTGCTGTGGGGCTTGGTCCTGGCTTTGATTGTCGACCAAAGTCTTTGGCTGGGTAGAAACTTTGTGGCCTGGACCACAATCTGGTTTCTCGTCTGGTCGTTTTGGGTTCAAGCCGGATCGTACTTTCTACCGCTCCACAGCGAGTTCTGGCTGGTTCTGGTCGGGGTCTGGAAAGCCGATGGGATTGTCTTAAGGGAAGTTGGAATCCCCCTCCTTGCTTCCCCAATCGCGTGGTTTGTCCTCGGTTTCCCCGGGTCGAAGGGCCTGGATGCCCTCTTCAAGCATATTCAGCGGGATCTGATCGAGTTCCCGCTGCTCGTGGCTTCCGCCACTGTTTTCACGTTCAGCTGGGCGGCGCCGCAAACCCCGGGTGCCGTTCTGATCGGCTCCACAATTTTCGCAGGGATCATCGGCATGGTTATGAACTTTCTCAGGCGCGGACTGCTCAAGAGTGCGGCGGCGATAGACAATAAGATTGAGGCATTGGAGACGAGGCAAAGCGGGACGCAGGTTAGAGAGATCAACGTCCCGGCCCTCGGACAATCCGGACGCCCGAAGCGGTTCGTGTTTGACGATGAGGACCCTGAACCGGCGGCGGCACCTCTGACCGCCGCACCCTTTCCCGCGCCAGGTGCACAGGCGGTCGCTGGGGCCGCAACTGCGCAGCCTTCTCCCGTGGAGGAACACATCGAGCTCACTCCTGACGCCAGTCTTTGGGACGAGGACGGTGGCGATGAAGCGGAGGTTGAGGCCCACGGTCAGGGCGAGGATCAAGGGCAAGGGGCCGACAGTTCCGGGGAGCCTGAGGATTTGGCTTTCGATGACTCGCTTTTCGCGAGCGATAATGGACTTGGATCTGAGGCAGGTCCATTGGGGGATGAGGTTTCAAGCGAAATGAACTTCGGTGCGGAAGAGACCGTGGACGGGGACGCCCGTCGAATTGCGTTCATGGATGCTCGCAAACTGGTTGATGCCTATCACCTGTTGTCCGAGCAAGCGGCGATCAGCGACGATCCGGTCTCAGTCCGGGAGGCGGTCGGCACCTTGGCCGACATGATTACGAACACCACCCAGCTCTCGCGCGATTGTCTGACGGAAATCGATCATCCTGAGGTGATTGACGGGTGGATCCTCTCCGCGACATTTAACGAAGACGCCGATATCGAACGTGAGATCTACGACCACTTCATGAGCCCAGCGGCGGAGCCGACGGATGAGTTCGCAACGCCGGTCTTAGACAGTGTCGAAGCGGTTTCTACTCAGCCCGTGGTGAACGTCGCCGGACCGCCGGAATGGGAAATGGGGACAACGATCGTTATTGATGCCCCGGGGGTCGAGGAGCCGCAACCCGAGGAGGCGGCTGTGGTTACCGTTTCCCATGTGCCCCCGACCGAGGAGGACGATGTGGCGGTGAAGGAGCCGGAGAAGCCGAGCATCCCGACGCCCTTGCTTGATGGAGACCTTACTGAGGACGAAAAGAGCCTCGTGTCATCCATCTTGGAGGATCAAGACCTCTTGGAGAATGGCTTGCGGGCCATCGCTGGCTATGACTTCCGGCCAAAATCGCTCAGCCTCCTCAGCGGCCGGGTCGGGGCATTGCTGCGGGCCCGTTGGAGCGAGGTTTTAGGGGATCCGCGTCTCCAGCGGGTTTTCATGACCGTCCTAGAGCGTGTCGATGATGAGTTATACGAGAAGGTCGGGATCCGCCGCAGCATCTGTTCAGTACGCTTCACCTCGTCTCTCGTCCAGGGAGAGACGGAAACGTTCATGATGGATGTCGAGGAGAAGCTTAATGCGGGTATCGACACGAAAGATGATTACGATTTCCTCCTTGGCTGCAGGGACCGACTTGAAAGCCTCACCGAGGCTTTCGGCGAGGTTGTGCCAAGCCTGAACGAACTGGCTCAACGATTCCGGAAGGACCTGGAGGCTTCGGGGCGGGTCTACGCTGAACCCTTGACCCCGGTGGTGACCGAGCTGACTGGCGTGCATGCGATCGACCCGGGCTCGATCAAGAGGGGAATGGGGCATGTCCTAGCATCGAGCTTGGATCAGAACGACCGTGACCTCCTCGACGGCTTCATCGCCGTCGCCAAATCGGTGAAGACGCTCGAGCAGCGGGTGATGATCGAATCCCTGCGCCGGCAGACGGATGTGTCGACCCATCCCCTGTACGACTCTGTGATGGCTCTCAAGCAGGACGCTTTGGCCAGAGCCAAGTCGCTCCAGGACCGGGTCACGCTCTCGGGAGGAGGAGAAACGCGCCTCAAGAACATGCTGCTTTCAGGCGGGGAGGATGCCGCTGAGGTTTTCGCAAATATACTCCGTTCTGCGCAGGAGGTGGAAAACTACCGGATCGACGGCAAATCGAAGAGTGCTCTGCTGGCGAGCTTGGAATCCCAGATGGCCGCTCTCAACCGGCTTGGTGAGGAACATGCTGTGGAGAAGCGGGAACTGCGAAAGCAGGCAGATGCAAACCTGACGAGCGACAGCATCGAGGCTCATATCAGCCTACTGGCTGAGGTGTTTTCGCAGAAGAAGAATGCGGGAAACCACAAAATGGTCACCGACGCCGAGACGGTCCTGACGAGACCGAAAACCGGCCCGGCTCAGGCAATCTACCGCACCAAGGATATCACCTACGCATTCTGCTTCATCTACGGACAGAACCGCAACGACTGGTATGTCAAGGATGCCGAGATGCTGCTCTGCAGGTCGAACTCTATGGCAATCTCGCTCAAACAGGCCCGAACCCAGGTCGGCAGTCTTGCAGAGGTGCAGACCGAGAAGGTCCGGATGCGCTTCATCATGGTTCACGGGAACGTAGAGGCGGGGATGGGCATCGCCTTCTCCGCAAAGCAGGCCATTGAACAGCCGGACTTGCTTATGAAACCGAGTGAGCTCGATCGCGGCCTGGAGAAGGTCTCAGGGGATGAGCAGCAGGTACGGCCCGCCGCGTAACCGTCGGTCATCTAAGAAGAGGGGTGCAACAATGCTGTGGGATCCGGTCAGCCTCGGCGACCGATTTCCCTGTTGCATCCCTCACTGCGGCCGAATGGTCGCCAAGACAGTCCCTGAAGAAAAAGGTTGGGGCGAGTGGATCTGCGGCGTCCACTGGAAAATGGTTCGCTCTACTTACCGGCGCGTCCACGCGCGCATCCTTCGCCGCGGGCGACAGGGCCTGGCGGTGCCTCTTGTGCGGGCTGATCGCACGTGGGCTCGCGTTAAGCGGGCGGCGGTGAAATGGGCCGCTGGTCTGAGCTGATCCCCAACGGACGCTGGTGCTGCCGCACTAAAAAGCGCATTTCTGCATTAATATGCTGTTTTCCGAATTGTGCTTCATGAAACTTATGCTAGGATTCCTTTGCTCGTCATTGACGAGTGCACTTGTACGCCTGGTGTGGAGGTTCGTCCGCTGGGTGCGTCCTGTGCAACCTACCGAGCCCAATGCTCGGTCAAAGCCAAAGGTGTCCAGCAATGGCTGACAACCAGAACACGGAAGTGAAGAAGCCCACCGTCTCGGAGATCCTCGAAGGTGCGACCTCGCATGCTGCGCTGATGTCCGATCGTAGTCCCGAAGGCCTTGAAGGCCGGAAAGCGGCTGCGAAGGTGATCAGTGACAAGCTCGACTACCAGCGGGACTTTAAGGGTGCCCCTGGTGTTAAGAGCCTCGCTGGTTTCCAGACTGTGGTGACCAAGGATGGCGATCTGAAGCTGCATTACGCGAAGAGCGAGGTCGAGATGGCCAAGACGATCGCGGCCAAACAGCAGCTTCCGGAGGGGCAGAAGCCGACCTCCAAGGTTCGCTTCCTTGCATTCAACATGAATGCAGCGGTCAATCGCACTGCGAATACGACGGGTAAGGACGCTCTCCATGAAAAGGACGGCGGCGTTATCTACTTCGACACCAAGGTCCTGCAGGAGAACGTCAAGGTTCTCTCGAAGGCCGCGCAGCGCGATGCCATGTCCTCGGCTCTGCAGGATGCGATCGACTCAAGCCGCCTGAAGTTTGCTGAAATGCAGGCTTTGCGGGGTCGCGCGCAGCAGCAGCAGCAAGGCATGGCCGCCTAAAAAGGCTTCTCTTCCCGGCAATAGGAGGCGTCCAGAGAGATCTGGCGCCTCCTTTCTTATGTGCAGTTCCTGGTCAGCGCAGGCGGTCTGGTCCCGTCAGGATCAATGCCGATCCGAAGATGGGGTCACCCGAAGAGATACCCCGTGCTGCATAAGCAACATCACGGATGGCGATTGCCGACGGGTTCAACGGCAGCTTCTTATGGGCGTGGTCTTCGTCCACGATCATCTGGG
This sequence comes from Microvirga yunnanensis, assembly GCF_025460875.1. Lineage (NCBI taxonomy): Bacteria > Pseudomonadati > Pseudomonadota > Alphaproteobacteria > Hyphomicrobiales > Methylobacteriaceae > Microvirga > Microvirga yunnanensis. Next base: position 124,012 of record NZ_JAMXFI010000001.1, on the reverse strand, counting down.
CGGGCTCGCCCTCGTACTCATCGACGCCGCTAACAATCTCAATGCCGCTGGAGTTCAAAGCAGAGCAGGCTTCATCAAGATCTCGGGGAGCAGCGGCCAAGGCGGTTTTCTCACCGTCGGCGCTGATAATGAAGCAAGGCATAATCGGATGGCTCCTATAGGGTTGCTGTCTATGAATTAGACCAGAGTGGATGGTTTAGCAATTTGCGAGCTGCAGTTCTTTTTTACCGCTTTAAAGTGCGGTATCACGGGATAGAATGCAGGACGTTTTACGAATCGTAATTGTCCAGGATTCGAGAATTTGGAGAGTACGAATGTTGATGACTCCAGAGACGATGGAGGCGTTGGAGGTAAGGCGCAGCCGTCTGGTGGAGATGTTCGCAGGATGCCTGAGGCGACCTGACGTTCACCGGGTTTATGCGACACCGCTTTCGCGCCGGCAGAAGACGTCAGAGCTTCCGAAGCACTTTGCCCTCGGTGGGCTGCCCGACGCCGCGGTAGAGGGTGGCTTAACGAGTGACTTCATGGCTCTCGCCCACGTCACCTCTTCCGATGCCGTAGAGCCAGACGATATTCGATTCCGGCGGCTTTGGAAGGATGTCCGGGAGAGTGCCCATGAGGCAGCCCTGGCTCTGCGTCAGCGCCTTCATGTCGAGAGAATGATGCGTCTTGGCAGCACACGCATCAGGGCGCCGGCTCAGGCCCAGCAAGCAAGCGGAGGTCCTCAATGACGGCTCAGGCCCTGGAGTCTGGTGGGATGTCTGATCCCGTCGGGCCGCTGCTTAAGCGGGAGTTCGCTCCCTATAGAGTGACAGATCGGGTCGAAATCCAGACGAGGGTAGATGGCCGGTTCACCATCATTCTCTTCGGCGATTATGTGCCGGAGGAATCGCTGCTGGGCGGAAGGCTAATTCTGTCCCCCGCCCCAAGCAGAATGCGGATCTTCGTTCGGCACTATATGGACGAAAGCTATGACGAGGGCACCGTGCTGATTGCGGAATGCCCCGACCCGAAACCGGAGCTTCTAGAGGTTTGTAGGGCGCACGAGTTCCTCGACGTGCTGATCTACAATCAGACAGAGAATCCTCTCGAGTTCCAGAACCTGTTGGCGTGGGTCGACGAAAACTAGCGCCCCATCCCGAGACGATCAAACATTCACGAAAGGCTAGCTATGGATACCCTTGCTTTTACAAACGGTCAGAAACCCTCCTTCATTGTCGGCACCCGCACGGGCGGCCAGGGTAAGACCCTCATCTCTCAGGTAATCCAGTACATCTTCCAAGGGCGCGGGCAGCCGTTGCGCGTGATGGCTGCAGACACGGCCGGAGATGAGGGCAGCGCCACGAAGTCGAAGCTTGCACGGTTCCTGGAAGGGCAAGAAACGGTCGAGGAGCTCGGCATCGGCGTTTCGTTGACGTCCATCCGCTCTGATGAAGCCGCGGGCCTCCAGTACTGGGAGCGTCTGGGCCAGGCCCTTGAGCAGGGTAATGTTCTGGTTGATGTTGGCGCAAACGTCCTGCCGTCGATCTGGAATTGGGCCCTGGAGATTGATGCCGGCCGGGTGTTCGAGACGGCTCCCCCAATCTGGTTGATCATCCCCGTCACAGCCCAAGCGCAGAGCTTGGTAGACGCTGCGGACCTGATCCGCCTTGCCGAGACGAACCGCAAGTTCCTGCCGATCGCCCGCTATGTGGTGGTATTCAATGAGCACGAAGGCAAGTTTGATAGCCTGTCAGAAACATCTGAGTACCGCGATCTCATGAAGTTCGTGACCGACCACAACGTGACGGTGGTGAAACTCGGGCGCTGCAAGAGTTCAGTGTGGCAGAAGATCCAGGGCAACTGCATTTCCCTTAAGGCGATGAAGGAGCTCGACTTCCGTGACTATACGACGAAGTTTGGGATTAGCTCCTTCATGGCATCGGCCGCCGAGAAGGACTTTTCGGGCTGGCTGACCGAGACAGTGAGCGCATTCCGTGAAGCGAAGCTGGTGCCCGATGATCTGGCTGTCGCCAAGACTGTGGACGAATACAGTTTGAATGGCTGATCGCCCGATGGACCCCGTGAACGATTTCTACGAGAGCCATGATCGGGATTATCGGGAAGCGCTGGTCCGTCACGAGCAGATGTGCAGGGAGCGGGAACGCTCTCTGCTTCATCTCCTAGAGCAGGCGGTTCTCGAGGGCGGAAGCGACCAAGTCGTTTCTGTGATCAAGGAGCTGCCGGAAGAGGATCGGGAACTGATGGTTGAGCGTTTTCCCGATCTTCTCTCTAGGCTGACGGCGACGGCTAGTCGGGCGTCAGGAGGATCAGGCGTTGATCTTGGCGCAGCCTTTCGGGCGATCGAGGTGATCCGGCAGGCGAAACAGGAGGTTGGGCCGGCGGCGCTCTCCGACCCTCTCGGAGTGTCCATCAGCCTTCCCGATCTGGTCACACTGGCCCGTAAAGGCAGGATCACAAGCGCCAAAGGGTTAATCGCGGCGCGGGATCGGGCAGAGGCCGAAAGGAGAGGGATTTGGGCCCTCTTCAGCCTGGTTGTCCGACGACAGGCGTGGTTTTGCTGGATGCGGTTAAAAAAAGCTAGGATGGCAAAGCTAACTGGCAGGCCTGCTGTTCGAGAGCAGCCAGGTAGGCGGCGGGATCATGCCGAAAGCGGGTGCGCAGCGTTCGCGCGACGCGTCGCTTTTCCAGCTGTTGGCGCAAGTTTCTCCAGTGCTCGCGGTTCGCGGCTCCCAAGTCGCGGGCTGTCGGAGCCTGCACGCGGGTCGCGGTAGCGGCGATCAGCCGGACCGAGCCACGCAGAACCGCACCGGGTGACGCTGTCTTGCGCCCGGTCGCGCGCCGCTCGTGATAGCGCTGGGAGCCGAACAGCTGTTCCAGATCGTTGTTGGTGCGCGGCAGGTCCGGCATCGCATAGGTGTGGAACAGGCCAGGGCGATAGCTGCGCGTGACCTTCTGGAAATGATCGAAGGCGCCGGCCAGCGTCCCGGCCCTGGCCCGATGCCGCTGCATCGCGCCCAGAACCCCGTTCACCCGCCGCCGCACCATCGCGGCGCTCTCCTCGTGCGGGTTGCCAAGCCAATGCGCCACGGCGTGCACGAACCGGTAGGCGTACTCCACATCCGGCCACAGCGAGGCGGTGCGCTCCAGCGCGCGAACGATCATCTGGTGCAAGCGCGTCAGCGCCGGTGCGAAGCCCCCTTTTGCGGCACCCGATCCAGGCTGCCGGCCACTGTCTCGAGCCGTTGCTTCAGTTTGAGACCCGAGGCGGCGAGCGGCGCCCGCCCGTCATCGGTGATTGCGCTGCGCACGGCCGCGCAATAGCCTTGCACGATGGCCGCTTCGGGATCCTCCCGCTCCTCCACGGCCCGTTCGATCCCGCGGATGCCGCGGACCTGCTTCTTGAGCTCCTTCTTGGCATGCCGGTCGGCCTCGAAGATCGGATGCGCCGCCTCGCGCAGGAAGTGGAACTGACACAGCTGATGCGGCACGCCCGGCAGTACCTGGGCGACCGCGTGGCGAATGGAGGTCTGACCGTCGCTGATCACGCCCACGACCGGCACGCCCACGGCGTCCACGGCCTCGCGCAGCAGCCCCGCCAGATCCTGGGCCCGGCCGGAGAGCAGGCTGCGGGCCAGCACAATGATGCCGGACAGGCAGTCACGGATCACCCACAGCACCTCATGGCCGACATCCGGCTGCACGCCATCGAGCGCCAGAATGACCCGCCCTTGCTGGGCCAGGAGCTTCTGCAAGGGGCGGCGCTCCATCAGCCGGGTGGCGAGCAGCTCATCGTAGCGGTCGAGCAGGTTGGTGACACTGCGCTCGGCAATCGCCACGCCGCGGGTGGTGAGCCCCTCGTGGATCTCGGGCACGCTGCGATGCTCGCGGTGACGCAAGGCCCCGACGAGGGCGATGACGTCCAGCCCGAACTCATGCTGGGGCAAGGCCAAGGCGCCCTCGCTCTCGGGCCGATAGGGCTTGTGGAAGCGGTCGCAGCCGATGGTCTCGCACCAGCGGATCTTGAGCCGCAAGCGGATCGATCCGGTCAGCGTCACAAGGGTGCGGTGGTTCTCGTAGCGGATGCGCATCGGGGCTTTGCAGGCCGGGCACAGCCGACAGGCGGGCCGCAGCACGCGCTCGCGCTCCGGCCGCGGGCGCCCTGAGAGTCTGGTCATCCCGCACCTCCCATCAGGTACAGAAGACCCCCACTACCACACTCTATCAGACAGTCAGGTTTGCCGTCCTAGAAAAAAGGAGCCGGGGCCCATTAGGGGCTCCGGCTCTTCGCATTGGGGCTCAGTGAACCTCCGCGCCACGACGCAGGAAGGGCGGGATGTCCAAGTTGTCTGCGCTGACGATGGTCACCTGATCGGCCATCTCGGCATGATCGCCGAAAGGACCGTCATCATCAAAAATGCTCTCATCGGGCTGGTCAGAATGCGCGAACTGGCTGGCCGTGAGGCTAGATGCCGTGTCAAGAACGATGACGGAAGCATCCTGGGCTAGGTTCAGGTCAGCCTCGGGAGAGCTCATCTGCTGGAGCCGCTGGTCTACCGATTCTTCGTAGCCATTCTCCCAGCTCTGGCGCAGCGGCCCCGGAGCATAGGGGCAAGAGCTCTTGGGTTCATTGGCAAGGGCTGCCTGAGCACCCTCATCCCGAGCCTTTGTCAGAAAGATTCCGTCAGGCGAGAAGGTGACCATCTCATCGCCCTCCTGGACCGAGCCATCGGCGACAGGGGCAGTTGTCTGGGTGTTCACAGTGTCGAGCGGTTCGGAGCTTGCCGCGGTCACCGCCTCGTCCTGCGAGGACACGGCCTGCTCCTGCAGGTCCGTCATGCCTTCGGCGGGAGCCTCGATGTCGCTCTGAACGTCAATCTCTGCGGCATCGACAGTGGCCGGCGTTTCGTCAGGGAGCGCAGCAGAAGCGACTGCATCCTGGGCGGCCTCACCCTCTTTGTCCTTGGCGCCGGCATCATAACCCTGTGCGTAGGCGGTCTGGGCTGAGGGGCGCTTGTAGAGGTTGATGTCCTTTACCTGGCCGGTGATCCCGTCGTCATAGCCCTTCTGATAGGCCGAGCGGGAGCGGGGAACGTCATCCCCATACGGGTTGTTGGGTGCGGGCGTTGACGAGACCGGAGCGGCGGGAGCGGCTTCGGAGAGCGGCGCTGCGGGCTGCACGGAAGGGGCGGCCGCCGATAGGTCGATGTCACCTCCGACGAGACCGAGTTCGATAAGCGCTCCGACACGCTTTTGGATCATGTCATCGAATGCAGGACGCGGAAGGTTGGTCTCGCCGGTCACGGAAACTGCGAGGTCATCATAGTTCGTCTGGGCGACAATCAGGGCAGAGCGAGCGGCTTCCATTTCCAACTGCAGCCTGTCCAGCGTGCGCTGAGCAAGAATGACGGCGATGTGAGACTGTTCGCCCTGGGAGACAAGAGCCAGGATTTTGTCGTTCATGTTGTGCTCTCTAGTTTTGGGGATTGAGAAATCTCGTGATGTGCACATCGACTTAGGATGTGGATTTCCTGTGTGGGCATCTGATTTCAGAGCGGGTGCCCAGGAATGAAGTTATTGGGGTTTGTATTGCTCCCCGTGCAGGCAAAGATCCTGCATGTCGTTTTCTCGAAATTCGGCAGGGGTCTCCCGCTCCGCACGCGAAAGAACGCTCGCAGCCGTACCTAAGATTGATGGCTCCCGAATTAAGATTGGATAAACTTGAATTAGATAGTATCTATCGGAAGTAGTATCGCGCCCAGGTATCGGTTATGAGTAAAAAACCGTCTCAAGATAGGGGACCGGACCCGGTCTTTGGGCTGCTCATTGGCGCTGTCGTTGGTGGACTGGGGACAGGCGGCTATCACATTCTAAGCGGCGTTCGCCGTTCCCGGGTTGATACGATCACTGGGACGGTCGAGACGGATCTCGCGTTTGGAGTCGGGCTGGGGATGGCGATCGTTGGCATCGTTCTTCTGGTGAGGTCTTCCGCCGGCCGCAAAGGGTAGGGTGCCTCTGCGAAAGTTGGCGCTAGGCAATCCAATGCCTGTTGTGATGAAATCCAGGCTCAGGGGCGATGGGTGGAGTTCGGATGGCCAGGGTATTGATCATAGCGGTGGCGGCCATTCTTGGAGCGCTTCCTGCTTATGGGCAGGCCGGCTCGCCGAAGCAGGAGGGGCGTATCCGGTACAAGCCGGGCTGGGTTGATGCGACCTGCGAGCTGGAGAGGCTGGATTTTCTGGAAGCCGAAAAGCGCAAGGAAGCACGCCGAGCGTTCTTCGATCGGCCTTACCCTAAGGAGATCGAAAACTATGTCCCTGGGGTTTTCGAATATGCCGAGCACATTCTGACCGGGATTCCTTGCTATGCGACCTCAACGGTCGAGATCCGGTTGCCGGAACGTTTCCGTTGCCGCTTGGATCGGGTGATTTTCCGCGATCCAGAAAAGGGAGAAGAGCTAAAAGCCGCCGGCGGAAACTACAGCTTCCATTTCGTGTATCTGGATGCGGCCGATGAGAAGGTCGAAGACCGGCCCCGCGCCTTGAGAAAGGGACCTCCGAGCGTCATCGGCCAAGTCCTAGTCAGAGGGCAGTTGGCCGGGAAGACCTATACAGTTACCCGCGAGTGGATGGATGGAAGCCCGGCGGAGGCAACCGGGTCTCGGGAGACTCAAGAAGCCAATCCGGACGATGCGGTCCTGCCAGCAGACAAACTACCGTTCGTGACGACTTCGAACGCCTCGATGTTCGTGTTTGACCTACGGAACGACTCGCCAATCGTGAAGGAGCTCACCGGCGGGCCGCTCAAAGAGTACCAGTTCATTCCGCATAGCTGTCAGGGTTAGGGCAGGCGGCTCGGCTGCACTGGCAGTAGTCTGCATCAACACCCAGAGGCGGATCGGATCCTCTCGATCCGGACCCCCTCGGAGGTTTGGACAAGGCTCACCGTTGCCTCGCCGTTACACGGCTTCCGCCCAGTTCGATAGCGGTACCGGACTTTTACCTGCATTGGACCCGCCTCGTCGGCCGACAGCAGCTTCAGTGGCTCGTCGAGGGTGCCGTAGAACTTTGTCAGGGCTTGAGCTGTGAATGGGCCACTCGCCTGTTTCTCTGCAATCACTCGAGCCGACGCTGCTCGACCGTCCCCGCGCTCGAGTGCTCCATAGAATTCGTTCACCAGGGCCACAGCCGTTGTCGATCCAGGTGTCGTCGGCTCGGGGGCCGGGGATCCCCGTGTCTCCGGTGGTGTCCATGCAGCAAGCATCTCGGCGGCAATCGCTGGGTATAGCGCGGCATCATTGCCAGAAAGACGGATCTTCAGGAGGCGGACGGACGGCTCGACAGCAGGATCGCCGATGAGGAACACGAGACCCTGAGTGGCGAGCGGCGAGACCGGCTCCTCGCCATCCGTGCCGAGCCCGTTCTGTCCGGCTGGAGTTGAATAGCTCACTACATCCTGAGCCAGGTGGCGAATTTTGTCCGATGGCCAGGGTGCAAAGACATAGGCGTTCGCATCATCCATCCCTTCGTCGCGGACGCCTTCAGCAAATGAGCGGGCCTGCGGGAATACCCGGGCGATGACCCGTGCGACGGCAAACCGTCCTGAGGTCCCGCCTTCCGAGAACCGGCGGACGATCTGCGGTCCCATCCAGGGGTCGTCGAAGTTCGCAGGTGCCTCGGGAGGGGTGACATATAAAACGTCTCCGTCACTTCCTGACACGGCTCTGCAGGACCATCCCCTTGGACCGAGAACGCCGCCACGCCCCGATGGATTGGCTGTGTAATAGGCCAGTTTCTGAGCCGTTCCGCCGGGGATGAGGAGCCTTGCCGCTTTTGGAAGGGCAGGCGGCTCACGCAACCCCATCTGTCCATCCTGAGGACAGCCTATGAGGGGCACTTCAGCACTGGTTAAAGAGGCGGATGTCTGTGTGTCAGGAAGGGTCTGTTGGAACGCCTCTACCAACTCCATGGCAGTTTCGCTGGCACCTGCTGTCGATGCAAGAAGGGAGGCGGCGGCAATGGTGGATGCGAGTCGGATCGATAATCTCACGGAACGCTCTTTGGCCTGGGGCAGTAGGGAACACGCTAGTTGAGATCAGGCTCGTCGCCAATGCACGGCGAGGGGTTGGATCGGATGCTTGGCCGGCAATGCTCACGCAAGGTCGAGAAAGGCCATGAGTTCGTCCGCGGCGGCGCGGCCGGCCCGGTTCGCCCCAATGGTCGAGGCGGAGGGGCCGTACCCCACCAGATGTACTCTCGGATCTTTCGCGACCTGCGTCGCCAGCCGTCCGGTCATGACGATGCCCCCACCAGGCTCGCGCAGCATGAGCGGCGCCAGGTGATCGAGGGAACTGCGAAAGCCGGTGCACCAGAGGATCACGTCGGCGCGGAGCGCGGTCCCATCTGACCAGCGAACCCCGTCCTCCGTGATCTCGCTGAACATGGGGCGCCGGGTCAGCACCCCGCGTGCCCGCATGGCCTCTACAGCGGGAGTGACAGGAATCCCGGTCACCGAGACGACGGACGCAGGTGGCAGGCCGCGGCGCACCCGGTCCTCCACAAATGCGACGGCAGCGCGGCCGGCCTTTTCGTCGAACGGACCATCCCGGAATTCGGGCTCTCTCCGGGTCACCCAGGTGGTCGCGGTGACGCGAGACACTTCGTCGAGCAACTGGATCGCCGAGATGCCAGCCCCCACGACAATGACATGTCGACCCGTGAACTCCTCGGCGCTGCGGTAATCCTTCGTGTGCAGTTGCCTGCCCTTGAACCGGTCGGCTCCGGACACGTCGGGAACGTAAGGGCTTTCCCACGTTCCCGTGGCATTGATGAGCCCGCGTGCGGACACCTGGAGCCGGTCCGTCTCGACCCTGAAGTGATCGTGCCTGTCGCAGACGACCTTCACCGTCATTGGGCGGTAGACCGGCAGGTCGAAACGTTTCTCGTACGCCGCGAAATACGCTGGGACGGCGATGCTCGCCCGCACCTCCGGGCTGTTCGTGCCGGTTACCTCCGAAAAGGGCATCCCTGGCAGGTCATGAATGCGATTGACCGTGCTCAGGGTCAGCGAGGGCCAGCGGTCTTGCCAGGCACCACCTGGCCCTGGAGACTGGTCGAGCACCACAAACCCCTTGTGCGGCGCCAATCCCAGCCTCTTGAGATGGTAGGCCGCCGAGAGCCCCGCCTGACCGGCTCCGATAACAGCGATCTGGACTTTGAGCGCCATGCCCGGCGTGACGGCATTCGGCGGCGACGAAAGTGGTGAGGAGCTGTCCATCGGCACGCAGGCTCCTCTCCCGGTCCTGTGGCGAGTTGCGGGCGAGACCGGCCGCAAGCCTCGTCGGCATGAAGGTGGCTAGCTCGTCGGTAATTGCAAGGGTGCCCGGGATCACTCACGCGCGATGGTTGCGCAGAGGGGAAAGGCGAGGGGCTCGTTCGCTTCCGCGACCGGCACGAGGGACGCGTCTTTGCGGGAACAGCGTGAGATAAGCTCGCTATCTGGTCGCACTTTATGCGTCCATGGTCGCAACTTATGCGCGACGCGACATTATCCTTCCCATGTACGGATAGGGCCGGTGTCTAAATGCACAAATTTAGAGTAGAAACCCACACCACCTACACCCAGAGATTGAGCATACTTGGCAATATCGGTGGGTGAAACCTTATTTACGACGATGTCAGATGCTTGTGAGTGCATATGAAGCGAGTTGATCGCTGATCCTTCAGCGCGAAGCATCTCGTTTGTCGTCTTGGTGCGAAATCCAGACGTGACGATGATCGGCTGCTGGAAGCCGATGCGATGCTGGACTGCCCAGAGCAGGTGAAACAGCTTGGGGTCCATGGCCATCGTCACTTTCTCCCGCCAATCCCTGAGCATGTGGCAGAGCTGGGAGTAGGCTGGCTTATCGTACACGCCCTCTTTCCAGAAGACGGTCTTAACTTCCTCATTGGTGTTGTAGTTCACCAGCCAGAGCCCGCGGTGGGCGGGAAGCCCTGCCTGGGTTAACGGGGCTTTGTCGGTGATCGCAGCAAGATCAGTGTTCTTCATGTCATTCGGCAGAGCGGGGGCCTCTGCAGAGGGCTCAAAATCAAACGAGGGCATCTCGAGAGTTTCAGGCCCGGCAAGCGACGGGATCAATTGAGTGCCGACGGGGAATGCGACCTGGGCACGGGCGAGGGTGCTATGGGCGAGGCCTGCCGATGCAGCAAGACCGGTGAGGATTTGGCGGCGGTTAAGCATGGATCGTCCTGGTGACATGATTCGAGAATCGAAATTCCCGCTCTTAGTCTTTTGAATTAGCGGGGACTTTATCAGCGGTTTAATTCGGGGGCAATTAGGCGGCAGCCGCCATGGCGAGATCGCTGCCGACGGCGCTATAGATTTTCTCCTCGTCACCATAGATCTCATTGGCGATGCGGAGCTTGGTGTCGACGATGCTGCAGATGTAAGCGTCGATCGACCCCTTGATGACCATGTACCAGACGTTGACCGGCCTGGTCTGGCCGTGGCGGTGGGAGCGATCCTCTGCCTGCAACAAGGCAAACGGGTCGTAATCGAGTTCTACGAAGAGAACTTCAGCGGCTCGGGTCATTGTTAACCCTGTTCCCGCAGCCTGGATGCCTGCGACGATGACGTCGATCTGACCTGCCTGGAACTGGTCGATGAGCTTCTGACGCTTGCGGGGCGTGTTAGCCCCACCGTGGAGTTTGGCCACCTTAGGCCCGAATGCCGAGATGATGTCTGCAAGCTGGTCGATGATCTCCTGGTGATGAGCGAACACCAGCACCGGCTCGCCTTGCTCATACTTGGTGATCACCCACTCGACAGCATAGGGAATCTTAAACGAAGCCGTCCTGCGCCGGAGCGCATTGAGCTTCGTCATAATCTTCTTCTTCTCGACCTTGTTCTCGGTGTTCTTATAGGAGTCGAAAATCAGGTTCTCTTCCTTGAGGAGATCCACAAGGGAGGGGTCCATCAGGTCGAGTTCGATCGGCCGTCGTCGCTTGGGCGGGAGGCCTTTCTTGAGGCGCCGCAGCATGATGCTGCCCATTACGATGCGGCCAAGCGTCTTGCGCCTCTCACGCCGCTCCTCATTGTCGGAGTCCAGATCGCCAAGGCCATAAACCTTCGAGAAGCGGCCATAGTCGTCGAAAGCCTGAGGGAGAGACAGATGGAGGGGCGTGAAGAGGTCCTGAGGCCGTCGGGTAAGTGGCGTTCCGGACAGGAACAAGCCGCCCGATAGCTTGTACCCGAGCCGTTCGATGACGGCTCTAGCACGCTTTGCGGTCTGGTTTTTCAGCTTATGGAATTCGTCAAAGACCGCGTAGTCCCAAGGGTAATCGAGGAGTTCCGGATTGTTAAGGATGGATTCGTACGAAGCAACCGTCACACCTGGCTGGACCGGCGTTCTGGTAAGATTGGTAAACAGGTTAACGTGCGGTTGGTAGGACACCCAGTCTGTGACCGCTCTCGCGAATGAAGGTGTGACTGAAGCAAGAGTGAGGATCAGCACATAGCGGGGACGAAGCACGTCAATGACGCCGACCGCCTGCATTGTCTTCCCGTAACCCATGTCGTCCGCGAGGACTGCCCAAGGCCGGGTTGTGGCGAAGTTGATGCCTGCGATTTGATCCGGCGTATAGCTCTGGCCCTTGAGAGGAGCCGGGACAGGCGCCGGAACTCTTGCTGCCGCTGCCGCCGCATACTCCTCCGCGATCAACGTCTGGATCGCGATCTCAGTTTCGTCGTCTCCCCACTTCCGGTATTTGGAGGCCGCCACCGGGTCGGTGGTCATCCAGACAGCGTCTTTGGCTACGGTCCAAGCATTGTCGTTGGCTGCCTCAACCCTTGTCGTGAAGAAGCGCTTCTGCTTTTTCACATACCGGAGCTCGATCTTGAGGGCCCGGTCAGCCTCGGATTTCTTCTGTTTGTCGCTGCTGTCGGTGGAGACGATTTGGCCGAGAAGGGCCGAGATGTCGATAGTGCCGATATCGAGGAACTGGAGCTTCGATGCGATCGCTGCCAGCCCGGTGGCTAGGATTGGATCGGCAAGTTGGGCCAAGTCGCATGCAGCCCGGAGGTTTCGGGTCGTGAACCTGCCGCTGAAGGCGTTGCGTGTACCCAGCGACATACGAGCCCTGAACCCGCAGGGCCCGAGGGCAGACTGCAGATCCTCCTCCCCATGGACAACAAGACGCTCCTTTCGGGGATCATACGTCATCCAGGGGCGGCCAAACGTTAGGCCCTTCTTGACGGCGGCGAGAAGTTTCAGTCCTGCCAGTTCATCCTCGATCTTCGCCCGGGCCTGGGCTGTGGCGAGCTTATAGAGGCCAGCCGCCTTGAGAGCAGAGTCGGTGTACCAGAGCGATCCGCTGTCGCTGAATGCCCAGCCAGTGTTCTTGGCCCAGCCGCGATGGCTGAAGGCCCCTACGAAGATGAAAAGGTCACGACTTCTAATATAGTGAACGCAGGGCGCTGCGATCGGCTCTTCCAAGACGTCGAGGTGAGGGCATTTGGCCATGAGCTTGCGCCGGTCTGCCTCAGGGGCAAAGCCGCACAGGAGGCCGACCTCCCGAAGAGTAGGTATGCGCCAGGCAAGTCGCTGTGGGTCATATTTGAGCCCAAGAGTCTGAGCGAGCGGCGAGAAGCGGGGCGACTTTAGAAGGACCCTCCATGCGGTGACGTCGTCAGCTTCTCCATCCAGGAGCAGGATCGCTCCATAGTTCTTACCCGTGTTCCATTCGCCGGCAGAGTAGACCGCGGGCAGGTCATCCCCTGCCTGCAAGGCGCGCTGCAGGGCGTCATTCTCGCTGGGATACTGGCCGGGGTGGAGTGGAGCTTGCGGCATTACCGATGAATGAGTGGGAACCGAAGCAGAAGGGAGCAGTGACTCTGTCGCTGGGATGCCGAACGGAATTCCGCTGAACCACCGCCGTGCTGGCTTTTAGCTCTCTCGCTTTCGGCAATCATGTATTATAGGTCGCCCTGTGACCATTTTAAAACGCGAATCGTCAATGTATTTCGGAAGGAACTCCATCATGCCGACCGTGCGGATGCGCAATCAGGCTAAAGGCGGCATGACGTTTTGGGGATTTTTGACAGTGATGGCCCTCGTAATTGGGCTTGGGTCAGCATTTGGGCTCGGTTCCGCATACGCTGAAACGCCACCAGGGCAGCCCCCTCAGATGGGAACGACCGAGTGGTTCCAGCAGAAATTCAACGAAAACAGCCAAGCGCTGCTCAGCAAGGGTAAGCAGCTTAAGGACTTCGTGGACGCTTACGGTAGCTGCGTGATGAGTGGATCATCGGACTGTTCGGCCGATAAGATCACCAATCAGCTTATGATGACCAACCTGCAGAACGAACTCGCGAGTTCCGGCAGTTGGGTCCGGGAGGTGGTCTCGAAGCTAGATGCAAGCTGCTGGTCCTGCGAGACTTATTCCGCAATCTTCGGCGCCCTGATGGGGCTTGCAGGCGAGACGTTCTCCTTCTTCGTCGAAACAAGAGAGATCGTGGCGCTCGCCGTGGTCGTTACGCAGATCATTCTGGTAATCAAGGTCTTCCTGATCATCAGCGCCCCCGCGGCTCAAGATTTCAATTCGGCGTATGGTGACGTTTTCAAGTACATAGGCCGCGTTGCGGTTATTTTTCTTCTTTTCCTGACGCCTTTGACAGCACAGGCCTTTAAGACGAACACCGGATCTGGAAGTGAGCATCCTGCAAAAGTCCTCTTCGTGGACGGGCCGCTTCTGCTCGGAACCCAGGTCGGGAAGATGCTCGTCGACGAGACGGGGCAAATTACAAAGGCGAAACTGCAGGATCGGACCTGTGCTGACCCCACAACTGGATCCGGGTCGCTGTCCGACATGGCGAGGGAGCACCTGAAGATCGCCTGTAAAATGCTCTGGTCGTTCCACTCGATGGGCGTCGCGGGGATTGCCTCCGGCACCTGGCTCATTACCGAGGCTCCGAGGTCCATGAACAATCCGTCCTGGGGCGCGCTTGGTGCCGTCATCGTCGCCGGCCTCGTCATGACGGTGGCGTTCCTGTTTTTCACCATCACCTTCGGGTTACGGTACCTGGACGCACTCGTTCGTGCGGGTTTGACCCTGGCGCTCCTACCCGTTTTCCTCTTCTTTTGGATCTTCCAGTCCACTCGGAGCATCGCCCATGCGGGTCTGCGGTCACTCCTTTACATGGGAGCCGTGTTTGCCGCCTCAGGCTTCGTGTTCGTGATCTGCAATGAAATCATGAACTTCGGGTTCTCGAAGGCGCTCGGCTCCAGCGTCACGGCAGACGGAAGCCAAGCATTCCTGAACGCCATGTCCCAGGGTGGGTTCAACTGGTTCGTTGGCACCGGCAGCGGTGGGGATGAGGCTAATTGGCTGTCGTTCTTCTATCTGATGGGGGCTTGGGGCCTCGCGACCAAAGCGGCCAGCATCGTGTTCCAGCTTGCGGAAGAGATTACCCAGTTCCAGGGTGGCTTGACCGGCGCGGGCAAGGAGACTGAAGCCGACCTGAAGGACAAGGCAAGCTCGGGTATGAGCATCGCTGGCGGAGGCGCAAAACTGATGGGGTCGGGCGCGATGTCGCTCGGCTCCGGCGCCGTTCGGATGATGAGGTAAGGGGCAGCCATGCAGGACTGGGTTCTTGATGCTCAAGCCGACGTCGCCATGTGCCGGGACCAGGCGGCCGGTGCGTCCTATTACGTGAAGAAGAGCGGATCAGATCTTTCCCTGACGATCGAGGTCCATCGACAGGGAGGGGCGCTCTCGCGCCTCACCATTCTTCCCTTCGGCCACTTCGGGGTTGCTGTTGAGACGGCTCTGATGTGGCGCTCTGAGATGATGGGCGTCGCGAGGGTCTCGGCCGACGAAGCCGACTTTCGGATCAGCCGAGGGAAGGTTCGCAAGCCCGAGGCTCAGCATGTAATCCGGCTCGGTAACTGGATGACACCAAGGTTTGCCTGCGGGCTTATTGTTCGGGCGTTCACTGCCGCCGACTTAGGGAGGGATGTGACGGCTGCCGCCAAAAGATACTCGGACAGGTATCGGGATGAGAAGGTGGATACCGGAATCGCGTCCGGTTACCGGCTGCAGCACAACATCTTCGAGGATGAAGGTGACGGAGCAGGTCCGAAGGTAGAGCCAGTATCCTCCGTGCCTGCCGCTCCGGAGCGCCCGCATAAGCCCAGAGCTAAGAAGGCGGTGGTGCCGCCGGAGCCGGTTGCTGCCAAACCAAAGTCCGCGTTCCGTGCCCAGCCGCCGATCCCGATCTACGAAGTTGTGCATGAACGGGCGCCGATTGGCGTGATCTACAAGCTCGAGGTACGTACAGCGGAAACAGAAGAACCGCGGCAAGAGGCGAAGGTATCGCTCTTGTCGCGGTTCCTGAGCGGGCGCAACGCTTAGTCCGGCCTGCTTCAGTATTTGCGAACCAGAACCTTGTCACGACGGCCGGTGTTCTTCACCGGCTGTTTTTTTGCTACCGTCGGCTTCAAACAATCTTCCGGCGTATCGTAGTACATCCAGCAGTAGTCAACGTATGGCCCAGCTTGCACGTAGAGGGCATAGTTCGGAAGTTGCGTGCGGTCTGCGCAAGCCGACAAAGTGGCTGTTCCGAGCACAACCACTGTCAGAGTTAAAAGCTTCTTCATTGGAATTATCCTTTGCGGGATCTGATGGTTCGTGGTCAGTGCCTGCTGCGCCTGACCTCTTCTTCAAGAAAAGGTCTCAGTTCACAGCCAGCTGCCGTCGCCATTGCAATGAGCCTGGCCAAGGACTCATGACGGGCGATCGTCTCCAGAAGAACTTCGGCAGCGACCTTGGATTCAAATTTCCTGGTAGAGACGTCCAGGTAAAGGCCAAGGGTATCCTGACACAGGGATGCGTCCGCAGTCCTTGACTGAGCTCGCGCCTGCGGCTCTCCCGCGGCTGCTGCTTGCGCGATCCTCGGCCCTGTCCCAAAGCGGCCTGAACCTTCGACGGCGTGAACTGGGTTCACAATGGACAGCACGATTAAACTGGCCCCGATCAGCGGGGAGAGCGAGTTTGATTTGCGTTTCTGCAGGCGCTTCATGACGTTGAATCTCAATATTGTTCCCGATTTAGCAAGCGGTATAATACACCTTAAATTCGGCGTGAACGATCAATCGTTCTGTCGATTTGCAAAACTTTCAGAGCCGCACTGAGAAAGATGTCACTGATGCAAAGCCGCATGGATGCCGATCTCCACGAAGGGATGTCGGAGGAGTTCCACGACAAAAGCAGGCCTCTGAGGGTCTTTAGACTGTCCAAGGTTGTCTTCATTAGTCCGCTGGTGGTGGGGGGTGTCTCGGTAATCGCAGCTGCCTATGCTCAGGCACTTACGCAGCCTTGGCGCCTTCTCAGCCCGGCGACATGGACGTTGATCTACACAGGATGTGTGGCAGCCGGGGTGATAGCAGTCCTGCTTGTCTATGTTCGTTGGCATACCACCCAGTTCATCATCTATCCGGACCGTGTGGTAGCGCGCTCGGGCTTCATCCGCCGCTACGCACAATCTGCCTCACTGAGAGAGATCATTGGCGCGGAGCTTAACCAGTCCATTGATGGTCGGATGATGGGGTATGGTGACATCGCGCTCGATACGAGCGGCGTCGTGAATATCAGGATGAAGTCGCTCGGAAATGCGCGGGAGGCTGTGAACCTGGTAATGGGATTGCGCGGAGAATTGGATTCGAGGAGGGAAGCTCCCTCTCGTTATCGTAGCCGCTTCGGGTCGTAGTGGGTCGGATCCAAGAGGGGGATCTCGGCGAGGGAGACGTCACGGAGCCCCTTGCTGCGGGTCGAGGAGGCGGGCGCAGGAGCGGCTTTCGGCTTTGGCGCTGGGTTAACGGCCGGAGCTGCCTGGGCGCCCGTGGGGCTCTGTTGCTTATCGGCATTCAGACGGCGCAACACCCAAGAATTCGAATTACTCGCCACATCGATTTCGCGTTTACCCGTGGCCGCTGCGATCGCCGGCAGTTGGCTTTGCCCGATATTTCCAACTTTCGGACTTGTGGTGACAAGCGGCTCATTTGATGGAAGCGAGACCGATTGGGTCTGGCATCCCCCAAGAGCAAGTGCGGTGGCGACAACCGAAAAACCGGCAGCGCGAATTAGTGTGCGATGACTGGTGGGTATACGCATGATACAGCCCTTAAAGAAGAGACGCATTAGAAAGTGGTCTACACTTATGATTCGCAAATCAAGAAGTGCAGTTCGGATTTTAGCAGTTTGCCTCGCATCGGCGATACTGTCGGGGTGCGGCGATCCGGGTATTACCGGGACAAATCACGAGGAGCTTTCGAAGAGTGTTAACGAGGTCGCTCAGGATCTCGCGTCCCAGGATAAGGACGGTCGCGGGCGGGCTCAGGCCTTTCTCAAGGCTTTGTATCGGGCAGCTAACCCGGTCTCGTTTGAGGCCCCGCCGGACGAGTTCAATGGCAAGGAAGGGCTGCGTCTCGTGTCCGATCGTGGAACCGAGCCATCATTCGGCACTCCTGCCTACCTGGACGCGATCCTCAAAGGCGGAGTGGGCAAGTTCGACCAAATGAGCCCTGCTGCCATCGTCTCGGTGTACGTTGCCCAGGACTCCCGCGCTCTCAAGGAGCAACTCGACTGGATACGCGAATACCGTCGGCGGGAGCGCCGGGACGTCAGCAGCCAGCAATTTGACGAAGAGCGCCGGCGGAACCTCCTCGGAAAGGTATCATTGGCCCGCACCCGCTATTTCTGGTCAGAAACGGCCAAGAGCAAGCCCTACATCGGATTCTCAATCTTCAACGTTCTCGACGTTCCCATGACGGGAGTTGAGGTGTCCGTGGACCTGGTGAACCGAAAGGGCGAAGTCGTGGCCTATGGGCGGGTCAAGCATGAGCCACCCATTGCGCTCGCTCCAGCCGTGCAGACCGTGATGGAGGTTGACCTTACCCGAGTGCCTGCATTGTCCGATCCGAAGCTGGCCCCGATGGCTCCGGAACTCACGGCCAGGATTAAGGTCGACAACCTTTATGTCGGTCGTGGCGAGGCCCTAATCCGCCCTGGTGGGTTCGACGGATCGGCGTTGGCTTCGCGCATGGAGGCTCTGGGCGATCTCGAGGTCAGGATCCAGGAGGCTCGCGACAACCTGAGGGTCTACCGTTTGCTTTTCCCCGAGATCGACTCTGGTGACGGCAGTTCGGAAGCTAACTCGTGATGAACATTATGCCGGCGACCTCGAAACACCGTATGCCGAGAGCCAAAGGGTCAGCAGGGATAAGGCCCGGCCCCAGGATCGGACTACTCGTCCTTGCTTTTGCGGCCGCGGGACCCTCCTATGCTCAGGTGGCGCCGTCCCGCAGCGAGTGGAAGGGTGTCTCTCGGACTGCCTCTGACCCGCTGAAGGTCTCTCTCTCAATCATGGATCGGATCACAAAGCGGAAGGATGTGAAGGGCCATCTAAAGGACATGGCATGTGGGTGTCAGATCGACAGCCGGCAGGGGCGTGTCGGTCAGCCACTTGAATGCAGGCCGGTGATTGAGGCGGCTACCGAGGATGCCGCAATCCTCAAGGTGGTGCGGATCGTGGGGGAGGAAGAGCTGGCCGCAACAATGCCCTGCTTCAAGCAAGGAATTTCGGCCTGCCGTAAGGATCCTGCATACCGGAGCGCCTTGGCCGACCCGCACTTGGTCTTTGTCGTCCCTGCCCCGGTCGCTGATGCGCTCGATGGATTCAAGCTGGGACCTATCGAGAAGCCCGTTTCCGCCGTTGCAGGCTGTGATGTGGTGGTGGACCGGGAGAAGGGAACCTATGCCCTCGACCAACGCTGGCACGGGTTTGTGGCACGGGCACTGATGTATGTCAGCGAGCACTACAAGGTCAGAACAAGGCTTCTGCCTGGTGAGCTCAAAAGGATCTCCGAGCAACATCCGCCGACTCCACAGGAGCGATTGATGTCGATGGAAGGGAAGCCTCTAGGAATACCTCAGGAAATGATCGACGCAGCTACCAGCGGAAACTGAAAAGGGCGGCTCCAAGTTATGGGCCGCCCTTCTTCTTTGGATTTGGGGATTTGGTAGGGTCTAAACCTACACCGTGATGCGGGAGCGGAACGTCTCAGTCTGGTTGGCGAGCCAGATCCGTTCTCGAATCAAAGAACTGCTGTGCGCAACGTGATCGCCGCTGCTGCAATCGCCACTCCATAGGGGACGCCTTTGGAAGGATTGTAGAGGTTGGCCGCCCAGTTCCAGCTTTTCACCAACGCTGGCAGGGGCATGTGGCGGTAGCTCAGGATCGCAAGTGCCAGAAGGCCTCCGTAGAATGAGAACAGGATCCCGAACGTAATCAGTTCCTCGCCGAGGCCAAACCACAGCGCAACAGCGGCGATTAGTTTGACGTCCCCGGCCCCCATGGCTCGGAAGCTGTACGGGATGGTTGCGACAAGCAGAATAATGAACCCGGCCGCTACGTGCAGGAGGATGTCCTTCAGGGCCATTCCATTCAGAATTGCGAAAACAAAGAACCCGGCGAGGCAAAGCCCCACCAGGATATTTGGAATCTTCATGCGGTGAACATCGGTGAAGATTGCGGCACACATCAGGATAACAAAGGTGCCGACCTGCATGTTCTGTAGCATATCGATGGTCCTGAAACCTTTAGGGTAAAGAAAACCCGGCCCTTTGTTCAAAGACCGGGTTTTTGCATCCAAGGCAGAAGGCTACCTATAGGCCTTCATCCGCAACGAGGCTCGATTAGCTAGCCTTCATGTTGCCGGTGGCCGTGGTCAGAGCGGTGCCGATGTTGGTGAATACGGTCTTGAGCTGCGAGCCCATGGTGGTGACCGCACCGATGGCCACGACAGCAATGAGGCCTGCGAGAAGGCCATACTCCATGATGGCGGAGCCATCTTCGTCCTTTACGAGACGCTTCGTGGCAGCGGCGGTGCGCGAGATGATGTTCTTCATGGTTCTACGACGTCCTGTTGATGTTTTGGGGAGTCATTACCCGCTATCGACGGGAATCATTCCCTGCTGGGGATAGTTGGGTTGGCCGCCGTCACGCCGCAGCGCTTGCTCTTGGCTTCTGTGACCGGCTCACCATTCGTTTTAATCCTGCACCGAATCCCGCGCAAGAAAGATTAGCGTTTCATTTCGGATTTCCGCCTTACGGCTCCCCTTTCCCCCTTATATTTCGTCGTGTAGAAGGACTTTAGCCTGATCGCTGCTTGAACGCGGCGATCCCTCCACAGTCCTCATTGAGCAAAAGGCACCAATTGATGAGAATTCTCGCGAATACTCGAATCATCGCCAGCACACTTTTGATTTGCGTTTCAGTCGGGGCGGCTCAGGCCCAGGACCGTCTCGCGGTTCCTGCACTGGGGCCAACCCTGCGGGCCTCGATGGACCGGGCGGTTCTGGTGAAGATGCCTGAGGGTATGCGGACGGTCGTGATCGGTAACCCATCCGTTGCCCACGTGAATTTCGACAAGTCCGGCCTGGCTGTGGTGACCGGGAGGAGCTTTGGTGAGACCAATCTGATCATTCTCAATGAGCATAGCGAGATTATCGCTCAGACCGACCTCATCGTCGGTGACGATCGCAAATCGCTAGTGAGCGTCCAATCCGGAACGTCGAATAAGGTGACAGTGTCGTGTGATCCAAGGTGCCAGCCGATCGCAGTCATCGGAGACGATGAGCGGTCCTTCTCCGGGGTCAGCAGCCAGATCAGCACCTTGACGAGCAACGCTCAGCAGGCGGCGCAATCCTCGGCAGGCTCGGCTCCGAGCCCGATTGCCCAAGTCGCAGCCTCCGCTCCCGCCGTTGCCCCTTCGGCTCCGGCTTCCTCCCCGCCGGCAAAACCCTCCGGGTCGAGCCCGCGTCCAGGCCGAAGCAATGACGGGATGGAGGTCATCCCCGCGCGGCCCGCGCCCAAGATGGAAGGGGTCTCCGCTGAGGCGCAATGATCACCGACAGCCGTCGCGAGCAGGAGCAGGCATGACCATGAAAAGCTTGGCGAGATCGCTGAGATCGTCCCGTATGATTCGAGAAACAGGTGGGTCTGTTGCGGTCGAGTTCGCGTTGATCGCCCTTCCATTCTTCATGTCTATCCTCGGCCTGATCTACATAGGCTTGCTCTACTGGACGAGCGCTACGCTGGATAAGGGCTTAGAGAAGGTGGCTCAGCTTATGTATGAGGGGCGCCCCTTGTGTGGGCTGGCTCCTGGAGCTGCCTCTCCCTACAACCAGTCCTGTCTCAAGGACCGTCTGTGTGAGCAAACCCCTTTCGTTTTGGTCGGTGAAGCAAAGTGCAAGGCCGGCGCTCTCTTCCTCGACCTAAGGGTACTGAAGGGAGACGGGACCGACGCTATGCCGTCCCTTGTCACAAATGGAAACGTGAACGGAGGGGCATTCACCGATCAGTCAGGCGCAACTCCTGGAAAAATCGTGATGCTTCGCGCGGCGCTCGAAGTGCCGAACCTGGCGTGGGTCGGCCCGGGTGTTTCAACGGACTCAGGAAAGCGTGTCGTGATGGCCGCGTCTGCGTTCCGCATGCGGGCTCTCACTGAATACAACAACGCCATCCATTAAGCCTCACGGCGGTCTCAAGAGTTTCCCGATGCCCATTCGTGCTCTCCGTAGAATTCTGAAATCAGACACGGCGTCGGTGGCCGTAGAGTTCGCGCTGATCCTGCCAGTGATGCTCTTCATCTACTTGGGTGGATCTTATGTCTCGACACTCGCCTCACTGAGCAAAAAGCTTCAGACAGCCGCTTATGCGGTCAACAACTTGGTTCCTTACCCAAGGGACTACTGCAGCTATCGCGCGTTTGTCCGCAACTTCCACACCTCCGGCGGTGCCAAGGATCTAATGGGCCAGTTCTTGGCGCCCCAGTCTGTCGACGGCCAGACGCAGATGATCCAGTATTCGGAAAGCGCACCCGACGTGGATAACCTCGTCACCGTGAAGGCATCGGCTCGCTACTCCTTCAATACTGGCTTCTGGGGTGTGGTGAACAGCGTTGCCGCGGCCACCCCAGGCGCTTCAGACTCGGGCGGTATCGTCCCATCGGTGTTTAGCCTGGGTGCCACGTCGGCAGGTGTCACAGTTCATAAGAACCCAGGCGTCACGTGCGCGTCCGGAGTTGTACGGCTTGTCGGCCCCGCGGTCACTGAGTTCGCAGTAGGAGAGTTCAACAGCTTCACGGTGCGGGCGGAAGATGGGATTCCGGCATACCAGATCCGTTTGAAATCGACCCTGCCTCCGGGTCTTAACTTTACTCCGAACAGCGCTGATGCGGATGTGTCGGGCGCGATCACGGAGACATGCACCACTGGCGCCTGCGATCCCGAAATGCTCAATGTCACGATTGAGGCCGAGGACTCCAGTAGTGACCTGTGGGCAGGGAGCGCAAACACCAGTTCCCAGAAGACATTCCAGATTTATCTCATTCACACCCTGCGCCTGACGGTACCCAGTGCCGTCGGAACTGTGGGAACATACTTCAGGAGCCCCGCCCCGCAGCGGCAGGGCGGAAAGCCGGGCTACACATACTCGATGGCGAACGCGCCTCCGGGCCTGGCGATCAACGCGTCAACCGGGATTGTCGAGGGCACCCCGCAGATTCCTGGTGTCTACGATCAGGTTTCGATCACAGTGCGTGATGCCCGTGGGACGGTCGTGACGGATGACGCCTTCGTCTACGATATTAAGCCGCCGGCGCTTAGTGGATGGGGTGATGGCTCTTTCTACGGTACGGGCAACTCCTATGGCGCGATGGGGATCCACGCACGTGGCGGCTGGGGCACTATCACGGTCACCTGCTCTGGCTTCCCGGCCGGTGTGGGTTGCGGTCCTGGCAGCGCGGCAACCCCTTATGACGGAAGCGTCAACGGCGTTCCGCAGCAGTTGGGCGAGGGTTGGGGGACGATCACGTTCAGAGACTCGTACAACCAGACCTTCACCTTCCAGATGTACTGGAACGTAAAGCCGCCGGCCTTGAATGCATGGCTGGTGAGCAACCAAGCTGGTCAGGCGGGCTCGTACGTCCGAGGCGATGTCGCCGCATCGGGTGGTTGGGGCAATCTGACCGTCGAGAGCGTTTCCGGGCCGGCTGGGATTTACCCTCAACTGGTCGGCTACTGGCAGTGGGCCATTCACGGCACGGCTCCGTATCCGGGCAGCGGACCGATTACCGTGGTCATCCGTGATGATGCTGGGCAGCGTGTCTCGGTTGGGATGTGGTTCACCTACAATCCGCCGCCGCTCTACACGTCGACCAATGGAAACTTTGGCACCGCTGTCTGCTGCACGACGAGCTATACCCGTTACGTGTACTCGAGTGGAGGCTGGGGTGGTAAGTCGCCGTCAGCGTCGGGCATCCCGGCTGGCATGAGCTTGGGCTGGGATGGGAGCACAGCATGGGTGACAGGTAGGCCGTCAGCAGCAGGATCGGGAACGATCTGGGTGACGATCTACGACTCGGCCGGACAGGCGAGCTCGCAGCCGATCTCCTACAATTTCACGCCAGCGGCGTCGACCGTGACGATCGTCAGCACCGGTGCAGCTGGGGAGTCACTTCGGATCATCTTCTCGGAGGCCGTTACGATAACCAATATCACTAGCAATCATTCGGCCACTGGAGGCAGTGCGAGTACACAAACATTTGTGTATTCCGATAACCTTGCTGCACACAACTTCACTATTACAGTACGTGATTCCAGAGGGTTGTCGAAGACGTTCACTGTCGCCTGGCCGAACATGGCACCAACAACACCAGAGCCGTGTAGACCTGGGCGATGCGGCTAAACCCGCAGGGTTCGGGCGGTAGACCCAAATCTACCTGAACTCTCCTGTGCGGCGGCGCCAGTGATGGTGCCGCCGTTTTCATTCGAGCGTATCCGAATACTCCGGCCACGACTCAGCCCAGTCCGAGCCAAATCTTACGCTTCGAGTTCGCCCGCGCGCACCAGAATGTGCACGGCCTGCGCCGTGCTGGCCGCGCCCAGACGCTTACGGACGCGGCGCAGATGGTTCTCGATCGTACGCTCGGACAGGCCTAGGAGTGTCGCGATATCGGACTGGCGCCGACCGGAGGCGACCCACCGAATTACCTCCAACTCACGGGCGGACAGGCTTGGTGAGGATGGGGATGTATTCGAATTGCTTAGCGATAATGCCGTCCGAAAGGCGGCCGTGGCGATGAGCGTGAGAGCCAGTCGTGCATCAGTTGAACTATCGATCGACATTCCCCCGAAGCTTGCCGCGCCAACAAGCCCGACATGACCGAATACCGGCACCTGAAGCCCATGGATGCCTGGACCATGAGGCTGCCGCACAATCCGATAGGTTTCGTGACCCGCCCGTCTGGTTTTCGTCCAGAAGAACGGATGATCGGTCTCCAGCACGTGCCTGTTGACGGGACATCGCGCCAAGTAGGTTTCGGGGTCGACCTCGTCCCCTCCGCCGAACCAATCGCCCTCCAGCCACAGAAGCCGCTCGACGATGCCGTCGCCCGGCGGCGGAGCGGCATAAAGAACGAAGCGATCGTAGCCGAGCGGGCCAGCGAAAGCCCGGACCGCGTGGCGGAGCGTGGACATGTCCGCGCTCCGCTCGATTGCGGCGATTGTCGTTACCACTCGACCAAGCGCCGCCTGGCTCATGGTCAGCCCTCCGTGACCTCGGCGAGCAGCGTTTCGGCCGCAAGTTTACCGAGTTCGTTAGCGGCAAACGGGCTCGCGCCTGTTAGCACCTTCCGGTCCTTGTGCGTCGACTTGTCCGGTTCAGTATTGGCGATGGTGACACCGAGCGCCTTCAGCTTCTCGCCGAAATGCCAAGTGAGCTGGCCCGGCATGTAGCCGATCTCCGGCGTCTCGCGATCGGTTGAATCCGGAAACGCCGTGATCGTATAGCCTCCGAAGGGGAAGTTGCCGGTGTCCCCCTCCCGCGCGCAGGCGAGGAAAGCCGCGGGACCATGACAAATTGAGATGATGTGCCGATCGGTGTTGAAGGCCCAGCGGATCACCGCCGCAACATCCTCGCTGAACGGCAGGCCGGCAAGCGGGCCGTGGCCACCGGGGATGAAGATGGCGACATAGTCGCTGTCCGGACCAAGTCCGGCGACGACATCCGACAGCTTTAGTGGCTTATGGAATTGCTCGAGATAGGCTCGATGAAGACCGGTGATCGCCTCGTCTTCGTCGGGCATCGCCCAGAACTCGAATTTGACCGGGTTGCCGGACACGGTGGCGATGTCGAACTCAAATCCAGCTGCGTGCAGGTGGTACATCGGCACGAGCGTCTCGATTGGGTGGTTTCCGGTCGAGAATAGGGTACCGTTCTCCATCTTCACGTAGCGCTCGTCGGTGCCGATCACGAGGATACGGCGCGTGCCACGGTAGGGCTGCGGATAGGTGGCGCCGTCCAGATCGCTCTTGGAACTGGTGAACTGCTTCAGCGAAAACTTCGAGGGGAAGAAAGCGTTGAACTCGGCCTGGTCGGGCTGGGGCTCTTTGCTCAGTGGTAGGATGCTCATGCTTATGTCTCCTTTCAACCGTGAGGATAGGCATCCCAACGCGAGAAGAAATGCGGGATTTCCCTCAATCATCGGATCAGGGTCGGAGCCGGCTTAATGAGAGGCTCTCGGCATGTTCGAGACTCCATTATAAGCGCTTCCGGAGCAATTGCCGACAGCTGCTCAGACCAGCCCTTATTCTGGTTCATTCCCGTTAGCGGCCGAGATAACATATCGGTTTTGGAGGGCGCCGGTGCACCCCGCATATTGGGTGGCCATGCGGACCGAGTTGGATGGTTGGGCTTTAGCTTTAAGATTCTCTTGCTGGCCTCATGCACTCGGATTCCTGAATGCCTTCGTTATATGGAATAGACGGCTGGCAGGTTGAGGACTGAGGTTCAGGAATAAGTCAAAGGGTGGAACTGGGACCGGCGCCGGAGGATTATCGGAGAGGATCTTTGATGCTCATGATGATCGAGAGCCATGGGTGATCTATCCGAATAAAAAAGGGGAGGTCCGAAGACCTCCCCTCTGTTGCGTGTCCCTTCGCTTGTCACTTAGCTCGTGGGATTACCATTTCCGTCGAAACATTGTACGCCCTGGGCACGTGTCATACCCCACCCATTGTCCCGCTTCCAATGTGCGCAGTAGGGCGGCGCGGGGGGAGGAGGAGCGCTATTGTTGAACTCTGCGATGCTCGAGACATCATTGAGCTGGACGCTGCCGCAGAATGAGCCTTGGCGCCCCCCCCACAAGACGTCGCGGTGATAGTCGACGAACTCACACATCTCCGACCGGGCAAACTGGCGCGCGTCGTCCATTTGTGCCTTGGAGATGTACCGCGACTTTAACGCTTTGCCATAAGGACCAACGTCCTCGTTATAGGGACCAGCGCCCATGATGTTGAGGTCCGTCTGAGATCCACATGAAACGTAAACCCGACGCTGGTAGCCACAGCCGTACTTGCAGTGCACTGAATTGTAGATGACGTCTACCCAGGCGATCCATTTCTCATTCCCGCAGTCGTAGCGCGAGACCTTGTCATTCGGGCTGAACGAAAACGACACCGGGAAGGTAACCGTACGCTCGGTGTCGTCGACGATCGTGACGTTGAACGATCCAGACATCCTGTTTTTATCTGACGGGCGTCCATAAACGGTGCCGTCAAAGCGACTGTCTGTGCCTGTTCCGGCGCATGCAAGACCTGCAGGCAGGCCCGAGCAGTAGGCTCGTAGGGTTCCCCAACCACCGGTCCCTTCGAAGGCTCCGGTCACGTTGATGTCGTCCTGGAGTTCGCCCTTAATCACCTTAAGTGCCCGCCCCGACAGAGCCGGCAGACTGAAGTTGTAGGGAAGCTGAGTGGTCGCGGTCAGGCCCCGGCCGTCACGAACCGTCACCGTGATGGTCCCGCCGATCGCCTGTTGCCCGGCCGTAAGAAGAGGCTGACCCTTGATCACGCCAGTGGAGGCGTCGCACGTGAACGGGTTGTTGGGATGACCCGCAGGAAGCCCAGAGCAGGAATAGGTGTAAGGCCCCTTTCCGCCCGAGCGAACGGGTGTCTTGGTGTACGTATACTGGCCGGAGGCAACGATCGTCTGAAAGTTGTCGCCGGTATAAGAGAGGCTGAGAGGGTGGATCAGCGTGAAGACGACATTGTGATACGCCGTCTGCTTGTTGATGCCGCCCCGAGCAGGATCGCCACTGTCCGTGACACCGAAGGTGGTGGGCGGGAGGGTCTGAGCGTTGCACGGCGAAGTGCAACCAATGGCCTGGGCCTGCCCACTCACCTGACCCGTGGTGGGGTTCACCCCTAGGCCCGCCGGCATGTTCGCACCCACGCTATAGGTATAGCCGGGCCAGCCTTTGGCCGCTTGCAAATTGAACGGTAGTCCAGGCGAGGTCTGCCCAGCCCAGATTTCGACGGTCGCAGGACCTGTGAGGGTCAGCTGGTCGGCCTGGGCGAAGGCGTTCGAAGTCACGGCAGAAGATGAGGCCGAAACCGTGCAATCCTTCTTGAGGAGTGACATGAACACGCACTTGTACCCGACCTGGGCGTTGACCACGTAGCGGCCCGTATACTTGTCGATCTCGACCGATCCCACAACCTTGGGGGGACTAGCTGGGTCGAAGCCTTTCTGGCTGAAATTCGAGGCAAGGAGCTTCTCGGCCTCCGACTGCGGGTCGAATGCACGGCGATCAGCTCCGTACTGGCCCGCGTTGAGGCATCCGTTGTCGAGGGTGTAACCGCCAGCACCGTTGTCGGTACGGATGGTGTCTAGGCAGGCATTGATCCGCTGGGTCATCGTCTGGCTGATCGAGTCAACCGACCCCTGCAGATCGTTGTGAAGGGCGGAAATACGAGAATAGTCGTAGGCGACTCCAGCCGCCGGGATGAGGACGGGAAGAGTGAGGGCAAAAAGCAGAGCGACATTGCCCCGGGTGTCGTTAGCGAAGGATCGGATCGCGCGAGCTCCCGACCCCGCTGAAAGGCGGCGGATATCCATGGCTTGTCCTAGTCATTGGGAGGTCAGAGCCGGCCAGGTCACTCGCCAGCGATTTGTTCGATGGGATTATAGGCCAAGTTTAACGAATTATGAAACGCTATTTGGCCACTCTATTGCGGAAAGAGGGGCTTTAAGCCCCTCTAGAACCGCGGAATGTGCAAGGTCCCGGCCGTGAAGCGGGCAGTCAGAGACCGCCGGTCAAGACCTTGATGAGCAATGGGCTGACAATGATCGTGATGAGCACCGGAAGGAGTGTCAGGATCATCGGAAGCGTGAGTTTCGGCCCCATCGCGGCTGCCCGACGTTCTGCCTCGTTCATTCTCTCGAGACGCCCCTCGTCGGCCAACGTTTTCAGAGCATCACTAACGGGTGTACCGTTCAACTCAGCCTGGATCAGGGTTGATGCAAAGTTGCGGATCGGACCCAGTTCGACCCGTTTATAGAGGTTCTCGTATGCCTGACGGCGGGAAGACAGATAGGCCATTTCAGCAAGCAGGATCCTGAATTCCTCCGCCAGCGGGAATGATTGGTGGCCGATCTTGTCCGAGACCTTGCGGATAGATTGCTCGACCGAGATGCCGGACCTCACACAAATGTTCAGGAGGTCGAGCGCGTCCGGCCAAGCCAATCTGATCGATTCCTGGCGCGCCCGGATCGTTCGGCTGAGGAAGATCTCAGGGAGCCTTAGGCCTGCAAATCCCATGAACATAATCACCAGCACCTGCTGCAGCAGGTTCCCGGCAAGGGCCCCGGTCAGGAACAGGTAGGACGTCGTGAGGACGATCAAGGAAACAGGCGCGATGAACCGGGCGAACAGAAAGCTCACTTCGTGGGCGGGGGAGCGGTAGCCCGCCTGGACGAGGCGATCCCGGGCGTCCTCCGTACCGAGATATCGAGCGAGATTGAGCCGGGTCACGATGGTCCGAACTTGGCGGCCGGGCATGAACTTCACACGACCCATGCCGTCGGTCTGTCCCGCCGACCGAAGTTTATCCGGCGCAGTCTCTTCAAGGCGGCGCCGGCGAACGTTGCCTACGCTCTCCGGCTCGAACATCTGCATGACGACCATGCCGACGGTCGTAAGTGCAATCGTAATCAATCCAATGATGATCAATTGGTGCATGGCAGCGTTTCCTAGATCTTGATCTTCATGAACGACTTCATGAGAAGGGCACCGAAGCCAGCCCAGAGGATACAGCCGCCAAGTACCACGTGTCCGAGAGTCGTGTAGAATAACGGCTCCAAGTACTCAGGTGAAATAAACTGGACAGCGACCATCACGACGACTGGCACAGCCCCAATGATGTATGCGGACACCTTTGGCTGGGCCGCGAGAGACTTGATCTTCTCCCGCATTTGTTTCCGGGCACGCATCATATTCGACAGGGTTTGAAGCGTCTCAGCGAGGTTTGAGCCGGCCGCCTGCTGCACCTCGATGAGGGTGATGAAGAAATTAGTTTCGGGCGAAGGGACCGTCAGACGCATCCGGGCAACCGCGTCAGCGATCGTCATTCCAAGGGATTGGGCTTGCATGACAGCCTGAAACTCGGACCGAAGGGGCTCTTCAGCCTCCGTCGCTATGGTGACCAAACAGGTCCGGATCGGGAGGCCGGATTTGAGGCCGCGGATGATGATATCAAGGCCACTTGGAAACTGATCAAGGAACTTCTGAATGCGCTTTTCCCGGAGCCGAGACACGTACATCTTGGGCCAGATCATAGGCGCAATGAGAGCCGCAATGGCGGTCGCAAAGAGGCTCATGGAAAGGAGGTACACAGCGATGGACGTGATAGCCAGGCCGGAGGCCATCATCAGGTAGTACCGCTGGGTCGTCCAATCCAAGCCGGCTTGCCGAATGAGAACATCCATCGGGATGTTCTTCCGGCTTTTCTCCTCCGCCTGGAGGTCCTCAAGGTTATGAACCACTGCGCGCCGGCGCCGCCGGTCAAGGACTGCCTTGGCATTGACGGCAGCACCGTCCTTGGTGAGTTTGGACAGGCGGGTGGCCGCCACAGACTCATCTGAGATCTTCGGTGACAGAAAGACATACGATAGGGAACCGATAGCAACAAAGCTACAGAGCCCGATGATCAATTGAGATGTTTGCATGAGAACTCGACCTTATGCCGCGCCCGAAAGGATCTTCATCAGCCTTTCGCCTTCGCCATAGAACGCCGCCTTCTCGTAGATCTTCGGCTTTACCACGCCTTGAAACTCGTGATGGCCGATGATGCGCCTGCGCTCGTCTTCACCTTCGATCTTGTAAACCAGGAGATCCTGGGTCGAAATCACGTCGCCCTCCATCCCGGTAAGCTCTGTGATGTGGGTGATGCGACGCGTGCCGTCGGGCAGCCGGTTGACCTGAACAATCACGTCGACAGATTCATGGATCATCTTGCGAACGTCGGATTTATTGAGGTTCGGCCGCCCCATGACCACAAATGACTCCATCCTTGTCAGTGCACCCTTCGGATCATTGGCGTGAAGAGTACCCATCGAGCCAGGGTGGCCCGAGCTCATGGCCTGGAGAAGAAAGAACATCTCCTCGCCGCGGACCTCACCGATCAGAACGCGGGTTGGGCGCATGCGCAGAGTGGTCTTCACAAGCTTCTCGATATTGATCTCCCCCACACCCTCAATGCTGGGCGGCCGTGCCTCCATGGGCACCACGTGGGGCTGCTGAAGCTGGAGTTCAGCCGTATCTTCGACTGTCAGGATGCGCTCCTTGTCGTCGATGAAAGCCGAGAGGCAGTTCAGGAGAGTGGTCTTACCGGAACCGGTGCCCCCCGAGACGATGACATTGAGCCGGCACTTGCCGATGATTTTGAGCAACTCAGCCGCGTTCGGAGAAATCGTCCCGAATTTGATCAGGTCGTTGAGTGTCAGGCGTTCTGCTCTGAACTTACGAATGGTGATGGTCGTGTACTTTGTGATCGGAGGAACGACGACACTAAGGCGGGAGCCGTCTGAGAGGCGGGCTTCGCAGATAGGATTGGCTTCGTCGACACTGCGGCCGCTCTGACCAACAAGTCGCTGAGCGATGTTGAAGACGTGGCTTTCATCGATAAAGCGGCAGTTCGGCACGAGCTCCATCTGGCCGCCAACCTCGATGTAAACCTGGTCGGGCCGGTTCACCATGATGTCGGCGATATCCTGCCGATCGAGCAACGGCTGGAGGGGGCCGAAGCCGAGGATGTCATCGACCAGATCGCGAAGCATCTGGTCCTGTTCCACCTTCGAGATTGCGATCTCCAACTCGGCCATGATCTGCCTGGCCGTTTCCTGGATTTCCTCTGCTGCCTGGGAGCTATCGAGGGCTCCAAGACGCTGCATTAGATCCAGGTTGCCGAAGAGTTGATCCGAGACCCGCTTCTTCCACTCGAAGTAATTTGCCGACATCACTGTCGTGTTGGCTGGCAAGGCCGAGACGCTCGACTTGATCTGGGCAGGGGAACGTTGTGGGTTGGCTGCCGCGGGGATAGCCACAACGGTGCCCGAGCCGGGCTTGGGCGTTTGACCGAAGCCCCCGGGCGCACGAGGCACTGAGCTGCCGAAGCCCGCCGGCGCTGTCCTTGGGGCGACGGGCGCTATTGGTCTAGCAACTTCGTTGACGGAGCGAGGTTCAGATTTCTTGGTGCCGAACGCCATGACGATCTCAATTCGATTGGTTCAATTCAGTTGGACTTGGCTCTGCTCGGGAGAGCCTTGGAAAGACGCCCGATCAACGACGAAAGTCCTGACGAAGGGGGACTGGCGGCCTGCTCAACGGCGTTTGATGTAACAACACCAGCCAGAGAGCGTGCGATCTCCTTAAGGCTCTGTGCTGTCGGGTTGTTTGGCTGAACCTGGGCCAGCATCCGAGCGTTCTCAGAAGCCTCATGGTGCAAATCGCGGTCATACGCGAGCACCGCATCGGGTTCCAATCCGCTCAACGCCTTGGTGATGTCGGCGATCGAAGGGTCCGAGCTTTTCGGGCCGCTATGCCGATTAACGATGAGGCGAGGGCGCTTTCCGATACGATCCAAGGCTGCCACAGTCTCCTGGGCGTTCCGGATACTGAGAAGCGATGGCGTGACAACCAAGATCACCTCGGTAGAGACCTGCAGCGCGAGCAATGTCCAGTTCGTCCAGACGCGCGGCATATCAAGCACAAGGTTCGTGTTGTCTCGGCGTAGTGTCTCGATGATCCGGGAGACAGCATCCTCACGAACGTCCCAGGTCTTATCGAGAGTTGCAGGGGCAGGCAGGATGGCAAGATTGTCGTCACATTGGACGAGGAGACGCTCGAGTAGGTTGGCGTCGATCCGCTCCGGGGTGGACAAGGCCTCGGAGATGTCCTGCTTCGGCTCCTGATTGAAGTTGAACGCAGAGGCGCCAAAGCCAAAATTCAGGTCGACGAGCACCGATGACGGGACAATGCTGGCCAGGCTTGCCGCCAAATTGGAGGCTACCGTCGTCACCCCGGCGCCCCCAACGCTGCCGATGACAGCGGTGACATGCCCATGCCCCACGCCGGAATCTTCGGAATAGATCCGCGAGATCGCCCGGATGATGTCAAACCGGTCGAGCTCCTCAACCACGAGGTAGTCACGCACATTTCGGTCTTGAAGAGCCCGATGGATACGGACACTGTTTCGGTGGCCAATTACGATGACATTCGTGGTTTCGGCGCAGTGAGTAGCCAACTCGTCCAGGACGGGCAGGAAGTTGTCCTCGTCCGGGCCAATCTCCAGGACAATCACGCTGGGAGTGCCGCTTCCGGTGGAATAGTACGCGATAGCATCGTGCAGACCGCCTTCCAGGAGATCGGTCTTGGCGCGGGTCAGGATAGGATCCTTGAAGGCATCGGCGACAAAGCGGGCAACAGGCTTGGTCTGGCAGAACGCATCGATGGTGATCCGCGGAACAGGTGCCAGCGGAGTGGCCATCGAGTGGTTAAGGAGAGGATTCATGTGGTTCATCACTTGGTCCTTACCGAGATCAGTTCGAGCCTGAAGACGACGTATCGCTGTCCTGGAACCCGCCCGAAGTCTGCTTGGACGGGGTGGCCTCGCCGGCGACGTAGCGGCGCAGCATCAGGACACGCTGGGTAGAGTCGGGTGAGGTCTCGCGGGCGGGACGAACCGCGTCCATGGGGTTCGCCATCTGAGCAGCAAGGTTTTGCTGGTGGGCGCAGCCGAAGTTCGCGGACGTGAGGTTCTCCATGTCGACCACTGGGCTGCCCGCGCCGAGGTCCTCCGGCCAGTCCCCGCAGGGGTGGGGGACGCCCGCCGCAACCTGCACGAAAGCGACCTTTACGGGCTCAATGCGGTCTTCGTTGAAGCTCTGATACTTCTTCATCTCGATGGCTGCGCGGGGCACCCCCGCCGAAACGAGTTCCTTCACTACAACGCTGGCGAACCTGTCGACGGCAGCGTTGTCGGCCGCCTGCGCCTTGTACGGCGACGAGACGATAAGATTCGTCTTTCCTGCCGGAAGGTAGGAGCGTGCGAAGTCCCGCAGATCGACTTTCTGGCGAAGGTCCAAGCCACTGATCTGTGTCGGATAGATGTCGAGGTCCGTAAGCTCGTTCTTCAGGACGATCGGGTGGCGGTCCCGCACGTCGGGAGCGTAAGGAAGGGCGTAGGCGGGAAGCTCGCGGTCGGCGCAGCCAGCCGCCAGGAGGGAGAAGCATGCCGCCGCGGTGAGTTTCTTGAACATGGGAAATCCTTCGGGAATGGTCAGGCGGCGTCAGTTGATGATGAAACCAGGCTGCTTGAAGATCGGCTTGGCCTCTCTCTTGCTGGTCGTCTTCCGGTTCATGTGGCCGAGAAACACAGCGTTTGGCTCGGAGGCTGGGGCAAAGCCATCGTCGGGCCGAGCGATCTTCTGAGGCTCGATGGGCTTTGCGAGGTAGGGGGTCACGATGATGACGAGTTCCGTTTCCTGGCGCTGGTAGTCGCGGGAGCGGAACAAGGTCCCAAGGATCGGCAGATCCATCAGTCCAGGCAGGCCGTTGACCGCCTGTTTGGTCTGCTGCTGGATGAGACCAGCTGTGACCAAAGCGGCACCTGACGGCATTTCGACCGTGGTGTCCTGCTTGCGGACCTTGAAGCCAGGAATGGCAAGGCTCTGGTTGTTCCCGGCCGGAACGATGATCTGATTGTTGGGGTCGATTTCGGAGACCTCGGTTCCGACCTTGAGGTTGATCTTTCCTGCGGAGAGTACAACCGGAGTGAAGTTCAGGCTCACGCCGAACTTCTTATAGGTGATCGTCGGTTGGCAGCTTGAATTACCGTCGCCGCTGCAGGACGTTCCGCTTGGAACTGGCATTTCGCCGCCGACCAGGAAGCTGGCAGACTCACCCGAGATCGCCGTCAGCGTCGGTTCGGCCAGGGTATGGGCAACGCCAGCCTGTTCCATCGCCTCAAGGTTGATGGTGTCACCGCCCGGCCAGGTGGCTCCCAGGGTGGCCTTTGCAAGGGATGAACCGGCGACTGGATAGGCAGGCGAGAACGCGGCATTGATAGTCGCGTCCTGCAGGCTCCAGGAGCCAGTCCATTTGATGCCGAGTTGCTTGAGCACGTTCCGCTGGATCTCCGCGATCGTGACTTTAAGCATGACCTGATCGCGCCCCTTGATAGTGAGGGCGCTGATGACCGGGCCGAGGGATCCTTCCCCGGCTGCGCCGGAGGAGATGCCGGCACCGCCTGCAGCCGAGTCCGGGGACCGAACCCCGGCGGTCATGTAGGCCGTTGCCACATCGACCGCCTGCTTGGCCTGAATGTCGGAATCCACCTCTCCGGACAGGATGACAGAGTTTCCAATCATCTTGGTCCGGATAGTCGATCCTGGGATGACCTCCCGCAGGATTTCCTCGAGACGGCCTGTGTCGCGTGAAACCTGCACCGTGTAGCTGGTGATCCGGCGCCCTTCGGCGTCCATGACATAGACTTGGGTCTCACCTTCACCAAGGCCTAGGAGCATCATCTTGCGCTCAGAGCGAATGGTCGCCTGAACGACGCTCGGGTTGGTGACAATCACGTCCCGGGCATCGGCCTTCAGATCGAGAAAGGTGGATTTGCCGATCCCGACGGTGATGGAGCTCTTGGCCACCCTCACCGCGGTAGCCCCTACCAGGGGATCCGCCACTGGATCGGCAGCACTGGCAGGACCGCACAGTCCGAAGCTAAGTCCGGCAATGATGAGTGATGCGGCACCGTGAGTGAGAGCGCCTCGAAAGTTCCGTGCGCTCGGGTTCCTGGTAATTGTCATTATTGTTATCCGAATTTGAAAAGCGGTATCAGTTCAGCGTGGACGCAACGCCAAAGCGGATGAGTTGGATATCGGCCGGCTTTGCCGGGGCTGCCTCGGCGGAGGCTCGCAGGGTCTGCGCCTGCTTTTCCTGCATCGGGCGGAGGGCAAAGGTAAGGGTTCCATTCCTCTGCGCCTTATTGATCGAGACGATCTGCTCTGGCGTAAGCTCCAGGGTCGCCGTGCTTCCGATCATCGCATGAGAGCCCTCGGCCTTCTCAATGTTCTGGTCGATGGCGATGATACGGATGTTCTCCATGAGAACCGTGGAATCGATATCAGTCCGACCCGGGAGGGGAGCCTGACCGGTAACGTAGATGTCGACCCGATCGTTGGGCAGGATCATTCCGCCGGCCGCATTGGCGCCGCCCGCATCGAGGCGGATTGAGAAGGCGCGATAGCCTTCGGGCAGGGAAGTTGCGACAAATCCTGACTTGTCCGTGCGGATCAAGCGGGCTTCGACGATGAGCTCACCCTTCATCACGTTCGCCGTGGCAGTAGCCTTCTCATAGACGGTAAGGGCGTCAGGCTGGCTATCGCGGGTGATCGCGTGCGGCGGGATATTGGTCTTCGGCCAGGACTGCCAAGTCATCAGAGCCGGATTGATCTGCTGACCAATCTTAATGTCCTCACTGGCGACGAGAACCTCGGTCAACTCTCGAGGATCGGGCGCAGCCGGAGCCTGAACGGCGTTCACAGGCGCCGGGGCGGGCGGCTCCGGCGTCATGGCGTTCGAGATGATGAAAGCGAAGGAAGCCGATACGGCTGCAATTCCCAAAAACAGTGCGTTCTTCTTCTTCATGAGCCGTATCCGATTTCCATTATGATTCGTGTTCGCCGAATTAAACTGCTGTTGCCCTCCTTTTATATCTTTTTACCGCACGACAACTCGGTTTTTTGTGGGGGCGGAGCCTTTATTCAGCGTTCCAATGGTTAACGGTGAGTGCCGCTGCCGTGGCTGCCGCTAGGGTCAGGACTGGGTCGGCGAATATCTGGCTCTGTTGCTCGACGGCGGCGTACGCCTCAACCGCATAATCGTAGACGACATAGTCACGTCCGCGCTCCGTCGCAGCGGTTTGGCTTTCCTGGGGATTGGACTGGCTGGCCACATCCTTGAGAGTGATGAGGGTGTCCAGAAGCTCCATTTCGGTCAGCCCACGCTCAAATCCTGCCTTGATGACGGTCGTGCTCGCCTCATGAGACAGACGCAGAAGGGAGTGGGACCAAGGAGGGGTAAGGCGGAACCCCCGCCCTGAGGGGCGGATCGAGCAGCCGGCCCGTACGATGATGCCTGTATCAGGGCTAAACCATTGGCATGGCCTGCAGATTGCAGCGAATGCGAGGGCTTGTGCAGTTGCGGTAAGGTTTGGATCAAGGGCCGTTCCTGCTGCTGCCTTTCGTACACTGGAATCCCAGACGAGTTCCCTCAGGCCGGACATTGCTGGTGGCAGATCAACCATGAGGGGTCTTTTGCCGGGAAGGGACAGCGACGAGAGGGCAAACTGGGTGCGCTCGAGGACGCCGTCTGTGTTATCGGCGGCCAACAGTGCGGACCGTGCGTGGCGCATGATTTGCGTTTGGGCAGCGTTGGCGACTTTGCTCTCGTCGGATAGCGCCAGACCCGCATATACATAGCGCATATCGAGAACGTCATTTTCGTTCTGGGCAGTGGCACTTCGGTTGACGAGGAGGCTCATGGACCTCGCAAGGATCTCAGCTGAAGCGGCACGGGCGCTCAAGAGCGCTGGTTCGTAATTGCCATCTGAAGAAGAACTAACCCCTCGGTCATAGACGATTTCGAAGCTGGATCGCAGGAACGGGGTACGGGAGGTCTCTCGAATCATGGCGTTTGTTCTGCCCTTTTTTGGCTCAGAGGAACGCCAATATCGCGCATTACGGGTGTCGCGCCATGCCTTTTAATGTGCTATTCCGAATTAAAGTTAGCAGCCAAAAAGGAGGTAGCGAATGGCTGACGAGACCTTCAGCGATGTCAAAGACCTGGTTCCGATAAGCGCCACAGGGGACGAGGAACCGGCTCCAGCGTACCCAGAGGACGTTGCAGAGAGGCTGGCCCCGGCCGAAAGTGATTTGCCGCCTCCGGAAGGCTTCACACCTAAGGAAATCCAGTCCTCAATCTACGGTGCGTCGGTCCAGATCTATAATAGCCGCCCGGATCATCAGGATTACGAGGGCAAAGTCCAGGCGGTCAACGATGCGGCAACATTGTTTGCACTCTGCGGCAACAAGCAATTGATGGCGACGATGTTCGAGGAAATCACGGCGGAGCACGCCCACCCGTATGATGTATTTGCCCGAGCCCAAAGCGAAATAGAGGGCATGTTTACCCTTCCAAGCGAGAGCTAAAGAATAAAGGCCGGGGGTTCCCCGGCCTTCTTTTTATCAGCCTCCCGCAATTCTTTATTCGAACCAGAATTCATGGATACCTCTGTGGATCTCTAGATCTTTAAGCGGCTGCGCCTGAACTGGAGGGGCTACAACCAATTCGAGTTGGCCTAGGGACATCCCCGAAATGTGAGGAGCGAAAGCCACCACTCGTGTTTGGACCGCAGGCAGTGGAGCGGAGAATATGGTTGGAACGTCGCTGGCTGCAGTTTTGGAGGCTCTGGTCTGTGAGAATTGCTCAACCGGCGTCACTGCTAGCGAATAGGAGCTCAGATACTGTAGCTCTCGGCGCACCTGGCCTGGATGACCCATCAAGACCCCTCGCCGGACATACTCTCTGTTAATCGAGCCTTCGCCTTCGCCATGAATGTGGTCGTGGTAAAGAGCGATGTGTACCTCGAGGAGGTTGGAATTCACCCGAAATATGGCCTTCATCTCCTCTGGCCTGAAGAGAGGCTGAATATCAGATGGAACTTGGTTAATAACGAATTTGCCAGCTGTTTCGGGATGATAGCGTATGTCGTGGTCCCGGATTGATGCTTTGATTGCCATCATTGCGTCGGAGTTCTGTCGATCTTTCAATCCGTCGACCCACACTTCGGCAAAGCACCTCAAAAAGTGATCAACCTTAGTAGGGTCGAGGCCTTCGCTGATTAGGCGATCTCGGAAATCGGCAGACCACTCTGGCTGATGGGCCTCGAAGAACCCGGAGCCTCTCAAGCGGACTTCCTGGTCCGTCATTCCCTTTGTGCCTGGAGCCCAAGCTTCACGTTCGACATCAGCCTGCCCCGTACTGTCTTCGACCAGTCGCTGATTGGCGATGGAGTCAAATAGGTTGGAGGGAAGGGTAGCATATTTTAGGCGCTTGCTTGGCTCCCAGGTATCAAGGAAGACATCATAGTCATCACGGTCAGTGGCCATGCCGTTACTCCAGGTAGAATCGGGTGAGCTACAAGCGGCTCTTATGCCTTTGCTCCTGTGGAGCGTCGAGCCGGACTCCCTGCCGGTCTTTTCCCCGAGCTTGGCCGGTTAGAACTGGAGCTCGCGCCGGGTCCACCATTGGCGGCTTTCTTGGCAAACGCAGCGTCGAGAAACTTGCTGGCTGTGGTCTTCGACACGGCGTCCGGGTATCCGTCTGGCGGAGTGGCGCCCTGATCGACGAGTTTCTTGACCCAGGCCATCTGGCTGTCGCTCGCAGGCTCCGACCCGCGCTTTTTGTCAGCCTCGTCGACGAACTTTTTGAGGGCGGCGCGATCCTGCTTGATGGAATCGCGCAGTGGCGTGTTCGTGGCCTGGGCAAGTCTCTGGGCTTTGTCGAGGAGCCAATCGCCGCTTCCTTCCCCGGTTTGGGGTGTTCCATTGTGCTGGTCGATGAAGGCTTTACAGGCTTTGAAGTTTTTTGTGACCTCGCGGGGGAGAGGGATATTCTTCCGGCCGGCGATGGTCTGGGCGAATTGAACCATTGCTTTGGTTGGAGGAGTTGCCACTGCTGCGGTGACTGACCCCTTCTTCTGTTTGATGCTCGGAATGAGGGTATAGGCGACCTTAGAGATTTCCTTGATGACCTGGTCGGCGCTTGCTTTGCCGCTCAGGATATCGTCGAGGCGTGCCTCCATGCGGGCCGTTGCGCCGGGATCGACGATAACCGGCGCTGCAGAGGCCAGGATCTGGTAGAGCTGCATGCCAAGCTCGGTCGGGACGAGGTTCTTTTTCTGAACCGTAATTTGTCCCTGAAGCTTAAGGCCCTCGATGATGGTGTCACGGGTAGCAGGGGTTCCAATACCCTTGGCTTCCTTGAGACGCTCCCGCTCGGCGGGGTCGTCCACGAATTTCCACGCTTCCTGCATGGCCTCGATCAGGCTGCCTTCGGTGTAGCGCGGGGGCGGCTTGGTCATCTTGACCTGAACTTCCGTCTCACGCGCCCTCACAGGCTCGCCATTCTTCAGGGGAGGAAGCTTGGTTTCCTCCTCGTCCTCGTCCGACTTGTCCTCGAAGATCTCCTTCCAGCCAGCGAAGACGGGAACCGAGCCGGTCACCGAGAAGGTGAACTTGCCAGGGGGCACCAGAGGGGTCTGCACGTCGACCCAAACCTTGGTCTGGTCGTAGATGTGCTGCTCGCCGATCGCTGCGAGGAAGGTCCGGGCAATCAGGTCGAAGAGGCGCTTCTGGTCGGGATTGAGCTGGCCGACCGTTTTGGCGAAGCCGCCCGGGCAGTTGATGTTCGGAATGATGGCATGGTGAGAGATGCCTTCAAGCTGCTTGTCCGAGAACACCCCACTCTTGCCTTTCCGGATCACCGGAGCCTTCAGCGAGTAGGAGGCATAATCGGAAACCTCCTTGAGCATTGCGAGGAGAGGAGCTGCCTGTGGGATCAAGCTCTCATTAAGGTAGCGGGACTCGGATCGTGGATACGTGATGATCTTGAAGGTCTCGTAGAGGTCCTGAGCGGTGTCGAGGGTCTTTTTTGCCGTCCAGCCCCATTGAGAGGCCCGCTTCTGAAGCGTCGGCAGGTCCATCGGCTTGGCTGGCGACCGTTCCTTCCGTTCGGTCTTCACGTGGACCGGGCCGGAGTAGGCTTTCGCCGCCCCCGCGATCTGGTCGGCAGTGCCTCGGATAAAGATGCGGTTCTCATCAGAGGGACGATAGAAAAGGTCCGCGCTGCCCGAGGCCCCAAAGACGTTCAGCCGAACCTCGAAATACTCCTTCGGAAGGAAGTTC
This sequence comes from Microvirga yunnanensis, assembly GCF_025460875.1. Lineage (NCBI taxonomy): Bacteria > Pseudomonadati > Pseudomonadota > Alphaproteobacteria > Hyphomicrobiales > Methylobacteriaceae > Microvirga > Microvirga yunnanensis. The sequence continues at coordinate 83,584 of NZ_JAMXFI010000001.1, read as the reverse complement.
CGAATCTCGAGTTCGCGCCGGCAGAGGATCCCGAGGGTAGGGCTTCGGACGCGCCCGATCCCAACGGGCTTCTTGCTCCCCTCAGGGCGGAGATTGTTGGTCGCAACGCGGGTCAGGGAGAGATTGTAGATCTGGTCGCCCTGCTGACGGGCGACGAAGGCATCGTACATGCCCTGATATTCGGAATTGGGTTTGAGCGACTTGAAGGCCGTTTGCAGGGTAGTCGGGTCCTGTGCCGTGAACATGGCCCTGCGGACGCGCCCCTTGAACTTGAGAAATTCCAGAAGGCTCTGACCGATACCCTGGCCTTCGCGATCGCAGTCGGTGGCGATGATCACCTCGTCGGCGGACGAGAGCGCTCGCTTAATCTTGTCGAGTGCCTCTTTCTTGCCGCCACCCTCTCCGGGAACATAGCCGTAGCGGCCTCCCTGCGGGTAGAGGAGATCGTCAGTCCATTTCTCCCAGGCCGGATTGACCTCACCTGGGAGCTGCAGCCGAAGCAGGTGTCCTTGGGCGGCGAGAACCTGCCCATAGGTGTTTCCAACCGCCGTGACGATGTCACGGGCTTGAGATGGTTTTTCGCAAATGACTACGGAGGGCATGAATCGCGTGTTCTGCTATCGTTCTGGAATCAACCGGTACCATGCTCGGGGTTTGGGGACGAGAGCATGGGCGTCGCAGACTACATTTTATTTCGGATTGGCGCTACTAAACTCGGCTGCTAATGATGTTTGAACAGACCAAGAAGGCGCGCCGTGCCCACGCCCCCTTATCAAGGAAGCAGTGGATTGGTGACGCCACATCTACCGCTTCGCTTGGGAACTGTTACAAGGCCGGCACCAACAGAGATCAATCAACCATGCGTACCCTACTCGCCTTCTCACTTTCTTTAATCATCGGAACCGGAGCAGCCTTGGCGGCCGATCCGGAGATCGTCGACGTGACCGGCATTGCACCGGGGGAAAAGCTCATTCTGAAACGCTGGCCGGATCCCAAGTCGCACAAGGTCGGCGAGGTTTCACACGATGCCAAGTGGCTCAAGGTCAGCGCGTGCAATAACGTCAACGCGGCCGGCAAGGTCATCATGGATGAGGACCCGGCATCACGGGGCCTCCCCCGCTTCTGCTACGTGAGCCAGGGGGACGATGACGGCGGCTGGGTTCCGACGCAGTTCATCAAGGCGAGCACGACGCCACCGCCGCGTGAGCAATCATCGGACATTTCCGGCTACCCGGCGGACGTAGTCGAGGCCTTCAAGGGGAACCTGGACTCCTGTGATGTTTTCAAGCTCCGGAAGGGATTTGCCACGAATGAGCATGACCTGAACGGGGACGGGTTCAAGGACTGGATCATCGACTACGGCGACTTGGTCTGTGACGGCATGCACTCGATGTTTAGCGGGAGTGCCGGAAGCCTCACCCAGGTTCTTATCTCGACGGGTCCAAACAAATGGACTGAGAGGTTCAACGAGTACGTCCGCGGGTATAAGGTCGTGAATCGCGGTGGGAAGGCCAGTTTTACCCTGGAACTACACGGCTCGGCTTGCCGGAAATCGGGAGCGGCGGCGTGCTCGAAGTCCGTTAGCTTCACTAATCGCTAAGAGAGCAGATCCTCTCTCGAACTGTCCTTTTGACGGATCTGCTATGAATACGCGAATTTCATGACCCGTGTCGCGCTATTCTCCCAGGCGGGATTGATCTCACCTGGGAGATGCAGCCGGAGCAGGTGTCATTAGGCGGCGAGCACCTGCCCATAGGTGTTTCCAACCGCCGTGACGATGTCACGGGCTTGGGATGGTTTTTCGCAAATGACTACGGAGGGCATGAATGGCGTGTTCTGCCATCATTCTGGAATCAAAAGGCTAACCACGCTCAGGGTTTGAGGGCGCGAGCAGCGGAGTCGCACAGTACGTTCTATTTCTGCCGATGCACGTGTTATTTCGGAGTCCCAAAGCCCTGGATGCGGATTGTGTGCCTAGCCTGACCGAGAGTCTGGACAGCGGTCGTGACCTAATCCTTTTGAGCAATGCCCCTGAAAGGATATAGAATTGTGAAAAATGGCGCTGTCCCCCACTATCCATGAGAGCCAAATGGAGCTCGAAACTATGGATAGGCGAGAGTTCATACGTAACTTGATTGCATCTACAGCCGTTTCTGGACTGGCATCTGTGCCTCTTGTCCCAGCTTTAGGAACCAGACCGGCTCAGGCTCAGTACGTCGAAGTGATAGTAGCAGCAATCGGCGTAATAAAAACTATCGCAGATGCAAGTCGTGGCGATGGCGGTCTTGGCGCCAGTTTGTCCACATTGAACGGCAAGCTTGATGTAGCGATCCGTCAGCTTGCAGCAATTCAAAAATCCATCGAGTACGTCGTCACTGAAATTGCAAAACTTCGGAAGGATATCTTTGATGCTCTAGGCGAGCAAGCAGCATACGTAATCCACAATGAAGTGGTCACGGCCATACAGAGGATCCAAGACTTGATGGTTGAGGCGAAGACCCGGGGTGTGTCTCTTGCCGCAGATAACCTGAACAGAGGTGATTTTGTAGACCGTCTCAAGGCCAGGTACGAAAACTTCGATATTGCGAGAGACAAGTTGGTCAATCTGCCCGAGGGACGATCAACGCTTCCCTCCTCAGTTTGCTCTATTTGCTTCGCCATCGATTGTGCGGCGTTTGGCTGGGGCATCATCACAGACGTTCAGTTGTCTATCGAGGCGAACCACCACGTAAACTGGCTCAATCGAATGTCTGATCCTGCGCAGCAACATTCGGTAGCAGAGGCTATTCGGATTGCCGGGGTGAACGAAGCGAAGATCATCTCAGACGCAAAAGAGAGGTTCGAGAAGGAGGGTGATGCCGCGAGTTATATAGCATACAAGGTCTATTCTGGATCTCCCGCTGATGTATGTGTCATTTACAACATGGACGCGGAAAGCTACGCCCAGGATGGGCGCGGGTGGATGAGAACGGGAGTGACGAAATCAATCCTCGCCGCGAGGTTCACAAGGGACGTCGTCGACAAAAGTGGCGCAGCTTTCCTGGAGAACATTAAAGACGTCGACCATATATACCATCACTTGAATCCAGACGGGACTACCTGGCTCGCTCATCCGAAAATCGGTGAGATAGATCAATCGAAGTGTGTGCGGCAAGATCTCCCTCTCTACGGAATCGATTACAATCATCTTGTCAGAGTAGCCCGATCCACGAATCCGAGCGACCTTCGGAGCTGGAAAGTTCTTGCACCCGTTGTCTTTCAGAACGTTAGGACTGGATCCGGGACGCTTTGGAAAGAAGTGACATCAATCAAAGCGTGGAAAGATGCTCAGCTTATATTGGATCAAGTTAATCTACAGAGGTTGAAGCGCGCCTATGCCACGGCATGTCTCTCGCATGTCGTAGAGCACCTCAGTCAGGTTCGACGAATGAAACAGACCCTCCCTGCGGTCGATCTTACCGATGCGGTGCGACAATGACCAACTCAAGCAAATTGAATCTGTATAGAATACATCAAACTCTGCCGCTGTTGTGGATACTTGCAATTCCCCCGGTCGCAGAAGCGCAGGACGGATTGCAGACTACGCCGCTTCAGCAGGTTCCAACCCTGCCTCCCGGACCTCCATCCGGCCCTCAAACAGCAAAGGGCGTCGCAGATTTCTTGAAAATGGGGCTCCCGATGCTGAATGAGTATGGCTTGGGATTAAAAATCAGCGATCAGATGACGAAGCTTGAGCCAAAGATACTCAATGATCTTAAGTATGCCGGAAATGGCGGAGTTCTGGTTGTTGCTCGATTACAGTCGGTACAAACTGACTCCGGAGTTTACCGCAGTCTAATTAGCGACCGTCTTGACTATGTTGGAATCGGTATGACACCGGCGGACGCTGAACTCTCTCATACTGAGCACCCAGACCCGTTTTACGTCATGGACCAGGGGAAACGATTGGATGCCGAGGCGAGCTTAGCCTATTGGTTTCGAAAGAATCCAGACGGATCTATTACTGTTACCCATCAACCGCTGAGCATGCTTCGCCGAGCGATGTTTGGTCTCCATGCGGAGCGAAATCTAGCGAAGTATAGTTGGTCTGCGGCGAGAGGACGTGAGCTGGAGAGGCTCGTGAAGGAACTCTCCGCATCCGTAGACAAGGCTGAAGTCAGATCGAAACTTGAGGAGATGGCCTCTAGCCGAGCAGCAGCATTGACGGAGTTGAACCGGTTAAATGAAAAACTGCGAGTAGAACTCGAACGAGCGAGGCAATCGGCTGAGAGCATGGTGGTTTTGGACCTGCTCTATAAGGGCGCCTCATTTGCGAGTTTTGTACAGAGGGCTTCGGAGGGGTTGTCGGCAAGCGACCAGTCGGCGGTAAGGTCCCAATCGACAAGGGATGGTGTTCTGGCAGAACTGGATGCGATCAACAAACGCGCAAAGTCCAGTTCGGATCTCATAAAGGAAGAAATCCGCGTTCAAAGCAACATTTCGAACAACGTAGAGACACAGGCAATTTTCATTCTCAGAGAGTATAATGTTCCGGTTGAAAACTTGCCGCCATCCGATAGCCCGACGATTGTTCCGGACCCTAATTAAGCAGCCGCCGGTTTGTATTGATCGACCTAGATTCGGGGCTCGTGCATGGCCTGACGATAGAATATCCTGCGCGGGGTTAAGGTCGCGAGCAGTTTTAAAGGACTAGTGCTTGGTTTTGGCTTCTATTCCAAAATCAGGCGACGTTTTGAATAGGATCGTCCACAAGCGTCGCGGCGTCGACCACATCCAGGCGCTCGAGGGCCGCGATGAGCTCGCGTGAGGAATTGATCCGGCGCACCTGAGTGTCGATCGTAACGTCGGCTTCGGGCGTGGGAACGATAAATACCAGACCGGAGGTTCCGGGAGGGCGGAGTGCCTTCTCCCGGATGACGTCTCGGATCTGGGCGAGGCCGGATTCTCCGCAAGTGGAAGAGAGCCGAATCTCAATTCTTGTCGGGTTCATGGGTCCTATCCCGTCATTTCTATTCCGATGACGCCTTTCATGGCTTTGATGGCTCCAAGGCTTACATCATCGGTCTTGATGGTGAGGCTCGTCTCTTTGGGTGCGTTGCTCCCAATTGCGATAAACAGGCGTGAACCATTTTCAGCCTGGGTTCTGAGAGCATTATGGGAGCGGATCTGACCGAGAACCTGAACGGCCAATGTCTGATCCGCACAGCGGACTACCGCGCCATAGCCTGCTTTCTGCTGTTCGGCATTCGCGGGCGACCAGCGTGTGATCACAGGGCTGCCCTTAGACCAGTCGATCTCAACCACGGCGATCAGCGGTTCCTTAGAAAGAATCGGCGGAACGACCTTATTCGAGAATTGAGCCCGCATCGCTGAGCAGGCGTCACCGACTTGAATCTCGGTGATCACCGTTCCATCGACATTGCGGTCCTGGATGCTGACGATTTCGACCAGAGCTTTCAGAGAGGTCTGGTCAGGTGTGATCTCCCGCATGGTTCGGCGGGCCGTCGTCAGGGAGACAATCCCGTTCGTTCCGATCAGGTCGGCATAGATGTCGATGGGGTGCGCTGCAAATCGATAGCCGAAAGCCTTCTCCTCACCAGCAATTGCATCGGCTGTGGAAAGAGGGTCGACCGTGAATTTAAGCGGTACCGGAGCAAAGCTGCCGAAGAGATCGCCCTGGTTCACGCCTGCCGATTTCCGGCTTGTCGCCTGCTTCCGTAACGCTTCCGTAGCAGAGAGGTGCTTGGCCCGCAGATCGATACGGGCCTGGCTGTCCTTCGGAGCCACAGGCATGTCGGTATTCTGGGTCTGGAGACGGTCGAAGGCGCCGGCCAAGATCAGGGTCAGGATGTCAGATTGTTTGACGGTACCCAAGGTCCGGTCGACGAAATCCTCGAGAGACTTGAAGGGTCCGTCCTCTCGGATGGCTGCAATCTGAGTTGCCAGATCCCGGCCGATGCCGCTCAGAGCGCAAAGAGCATACCGAATGGCTTTCGAGCCGTCCTGCCGTCTCTCGATCTGGAAGCTTGCGCCGGACACATTGATATCCGGTGGGAGAACCGTAATGCCGATCTTCTTGGCCTCGTCCACGGTCCGCATGAGCTTTTCGACCTTGGTAATCTCCTGCTCCATGTTGGCGGCGAGGAACTCATGGGTGTAGTGGCGCTTTAGGTAGGCTGTGATCCAGGTGATCAGCGCATAGGCTGCGGCATGACTTTTGTTGAAACCGTAGGCCGCGAAGGGCAGGACGAAGTCATAGAGCTCGTTGGCATCCTTCTCCGTCTCGCCCTGCTCGATGCATTTTTGGACAAAGATCGTCCGCTGCTTAGCGATTTCTTCGGGGATTTTCTTACCGATGGCTTTGCGCAGAACGTCGGCCTCGGCCAGGCTGTACCCGGCCACGATTCGAGCCATCTGCATGATCTGCTCTTGGTAGATGATAATCCCGTAGGTCTCTGCCAGCGTTTCGGTCAGCTTCGGGTGGGGGTAGGCCACCTTGGCACGGCCAGCCTTTCGAGCGGCATACTGCGGGATGTACTCCATCGGGCCAGGGCGATAGAGGGCCACAAGCGCGATCAGGTCTTCAAACCGGCTCGGCTTGATCTCCCGGAGCGCCTTGGTCATCCCAGGGCTCTCGATCTGGAACACGCGAAGCGTCCAGCCGCGATTGAGCATGGTGAAGGTCGCTTCGTCCTCCCATGGGAGCGCATAGGGATCGATGTCGATTCCCTCGGCCTTCAGGAGGCGGCGGGTGTTCTCAATGACCGTGAGGGTTTCCAGACCGAGAAAGTCAAACTTGACGTGTCCGGTGGCCTCGGCGGCTCCCATTTCGAACTGAGCGACTTTGAGGTCGCTCTTGTCTGGCGGGTAAAGTGGACACGTCTCGATCAGCGGGCGGTCTGCGATAATGATACCGGCAGCATGCTTTGTGGCATGGGTGACCGATCCCTCGACGACCTGGGCGGCCTTGAAAGCCTCTGAGGCCTCCGGCTGTGACAGCGCTCGGGCTACCGCAGGGAGTTGGGCTGCATCAGCAAGGGTCTTGGCATCATCAGGGATGAGCCTGACGAAGGATTCCACCGCACCCGGGGTCATGCCTCGGGATGCCCCCGCCGCCCGGAAGGCGCCCTTGGCTGCCAGCGTGGCGTAGGAGCCAATATGCGCCACGTAATCAGCCCCATAGCGCCGGTGAACGTAGTCAAGGACCTCCGGGCGCCGAGCTTTGCAGAAATCGACGTCAAAATCCGGCAGCGAAATTCGTTCGGGATTGATGAACCGCTCGAAGAACAGACCAAACCGGATCGGGTCCAATTCGGTGATCGACAGAGACCATGCCACAAGTGAGCCTGCACCGGAGCCACGCCCAGGCCCTACGGGGATGTTGTTCTGCTTGGACCAGGTGATGAAGTCGGACACGATGAGGAAGTAGCCAGAGAAGCCCAGACGCGTGATGTGATCGAGCTCGAATTCCAGCCGGTCGAGATAGGCCTGCTTCTTCTCTTCGATGTAGGGATTTTGGGAGATCCGTGCGGCCAGTCCTTCCCGGGCCCTCGTTTTGATCTGCTCGATCTCATCCTCAGCGGTCAGACCGGGCATATGAGGGATGCGCGGCTGGCTCGAATGAACGAAGGCCTCCGACCGGCTGGAAATGGCATCGGCGTTGATGAGGGCCTGAGGTACGTCCTCAAAGAGGGTCTCAAGTTCCGCCGGCGTCTTGAAGGTCACCCCAGCAGTCAGATTGCCTTTCTCCGCTAGGGCCTCGGCGACCCCGGTCTCCTTACGACGGGAGACGAAGTCGATAATCTCAAGGGCCTCGCGGTCTGCAGCGGTCCCGTGACGGATTTCACTGGTGGCGACCACAGCCGGTTCCAGGCCGAGCTCGTCCAACAGGTCGAGGATACGAGCCTCAACGGATTCCGGTCTCTGCCGACGCTCCAGCTCGACGGCGTAGGTGACGCCGCTGGCATCCAAGGTGGTAAAGAGGGTTCGGACGTAGGCTCGCGCGTTGCTGGATCGGGTCGCGTTCGGCAGGAGGCCGTCCGCAGTAGGCCCCGTGAGGAAGTAGATCGTATCCGCTTGTCCCTCGACCAGAAGCTCCAAGGGCAACGGACCTGAATGGCAGTTTGAAGCCACCTTATAGAGATGCTTCAGCCCGGCCTCGTTGCGGGCATAGAGGGTCACCCACCCAGTAAGGGTCGTGTTTGCTTCGGCTCCCTGGATGCTGGATTCGACAGAAAGGCCAAGGACAGGCTTGATGTCCGCCTTCTTGGCGGCTTTGCAGAACTCATATGATCCTGCCATCGAGTTGCGATCACAAAGACCGACGGTGCTCTGCCCTGCAGCCTTGGTGAGGCTGACAATAGCCTCCGGCGACAAGCAAGACCGGCCGAAGGAGTAGTAGGACTCGGTTTTAAGGTTGTTCGGCATCAGAGATCACAGAAGCTTCGTGGACCAGCCGCGAACAGCCACGGCAGGCGAGGTAATCTTGGAGGCTTGGGAACCGGCGAAGAGATCGTTCTGAGACTGCGGGTTCTCCCGCAGGGCCAGCATTCTGATCCAGACTTCCGCCAAGAGGGTGCAGTCCTTGATCGCATCGTGCTTCTTCGCACGCTCGGGATCGTAGAGGCCCAGGCGCCCAGCCACTGCGTCGAGGTTCACCGTCCGGCCTGGCCAAATGAGCGAGGCGGTGTCGATGGAATTGATGATTGGGTTCGGGAGTGGCGGTAACCCATCCCGCCGACAGGCGTCATTGATGAAGCCGACGTCGAACGGAGCGTTATGGATGACCAAAGGAGCGTCACCGACCATGCGGCAGAATTTCGGATAGACCTCGCCGAACAGCGGAGCATCCTGAACCACTGTGTCATGGATCCCATGGGCCTCGAATGAGCCATAGGAGATCCGGCGCCCTTCGGGATTGATATAGGAGTGGAATGTCCGCCCAGTCCGGACGCGGTTCACGACCTCAACAGCGCCGAGCTCGATGATCCGGTCGCCATCTTCGACGCTGAGACCGGTGGTCTCGGTATCAGCAATCCAGAAGCGTTCGACCGTTTGGTTCTGGGGGGCGGATGCAGGCATTGGCGGGTTCAACTTTTTAATTTTATTGGGGTTTTTGCCCTCTAAAGGGGAGAGGGCAAAATCTGGAATGATGGGCTTTGTGTCCCTTATGCACCCATTTGGGCCGTGGGAGGGCAGGCGCGCTCTTCAGAGGCAGGGGTCGCTTTACGTTTGTTTTCTCCCACTCGGATGACCTCCCCATCTGGTGTTGAATTGTACCAGCCGGCGATGTGGTAAACCTTGCTTCCTCGATTGAGCTTGCCTTTGAAGCAGGGGCGCTTGGCCTTCTTGTCGGCATCTGTCAGGGCGAACGTGAAGATCGCGCCCTTAAGCAGTTCTCCGGCAGCGCTCCTTCCGGATACCGCCTGATACCGTTTTCTATCCCTGGACACCTTTTGCTGGGTCCGAACCTCAAAGGTCACCCCTTCAAGGACGATGGTCCCCGTAAGCGAGACAGAGGTCTGCGAGGTCTGCTCATTGAGCGTTCCCGAGATCACGAAGGTATGCTGGGGGGCCATTTGTGCTCCTTATTGCTGCAGCGATCCGGGAAGCACCCGTTCTCGAATCGCGAATTAAATTGCAGGTTCGCCGCGTTATCCCTCGCTTTTAATCCAAGGCGAGGGCCAGAGAAACCTGCGTACAGCCTCAAGGAGTTGGATTGGGAGCTCACTCACATCATTTATGACGAGCCACCCGGGGATGTTCATGGATGGAGCTTGCTGGCTGATCCCGATGCCGATCAGATGAACGCCACAGGAGATGGCGACGTTTGCCGCCTCTTCGGCGGCGATGGGATCGTTGGCTTCGCCATCGGTGATCAGGATGAGAACCTTCTTGTCGTGTTTCAACCGGTAAAGTTGGTGGGCTCCCTCGAGAATGGCCTCGGCCGTCGGTGTTCCGCCGTTCCTTCGGCGCAGGACGGACCCGAGAGCTGGCCGCATCGTCGAAGGGGGCTCTCCGAATGCTTTGTGGCGAACTATCGTCGGATTCAGTTGATCGTCGGTGGTGTAACTGTCGATGGCAAGGTCAATCTGGCGTTGGTGGCCGATAGCCTCGATGACCGCTCCGGCGGCCCGCAGGAGAACATCGCGACGGCTCATTCGAGCTTTGGGGTCCGACTGGCCTCCGTTGGGCTGCTCCTCAGACGTGAGCATCGATCTTGAGGCGTCGAGCATCAACTGGACGGCGGCGCTTGTCCCGGTACGGCGCTCAGTGCGTCGGAAGATATCCGGATCGCGCATGGCGATGCCCATGATGTTCTGATCGTCGAGTTCTCCTTCTAGACGGTGGCGGCGGACCACCTTCCGCTGGCGCGAGATAAGGAGTGACCGAACCGCGGCGGCGAGTGTTTCAGCATCCCTGCTCGCGTTTTCCATGATGGACCGGAATGCATCTCCGTCCTCCGGTTGCCGGGTCTCTGGAGCGATGATCAGGGGGCTGGAGAATGCTCTCCGATAATGGCTGGGCGAACGCCCGGAGGCCTCGGCGCGGGCAACCGATCGGTTGTACGTCCGTACATCGATCTGAGTTCGGCTGACGATCCTCGTAACCACATCGGAGATGTCGAGCAGAGGCGTGTTCAACTGGTCCGCGTCGTCTCCCTGCCAATCAGGCTGACCACCGTCATCGGCGAGACCCGGTTTAGGGACGCTCGCTGTCCCACCGTGGGCGGTGGAGCATCCGGAATCCTGCTCACTAGGTGCGTTTCGTCCGGTTTGGGGCCCGGGCGGGTTGAGTGTGTCGCCCCGGCTCTCCTGTCGGCTGTCTTGCGGTTGATTAGCCTGGGTTCGCTCACGGGAAAGGCGGATCAACAGGTCGGAGAGGTGGAGCGCAACTGGGTAGAGTTCAGGATTATCCCTGCAGCGGGAAATCACAGGCCAATAATGCTGGACGACCTCGACTGCCTCCGAATCCACATGCTCGCGCATGAACTCGATCGCAACCTGTGCCGTCGGTGCACAGGGATAGGCATTGGCGATTGTACCGAACCAGGTGAGGACCTGGTGAACGTTGGGGATCAGGCGCGGGGGAACAGAGGGATCCCGGGCTTGGAGGTGGTTGAGTTCGCGGGAGACGATGTGGTTGCGGGTATAGCCGATATTGATGTGAGAGCCGGGAAACTCCCTCGCTCCAATGGACTCGATCCGCCAGTCCTCCAGACAATTCTCCGTCTTGAGCCAGACTCGAAGGCGGTGCTCCTGGGATTTGTCCATCTCGGCCACAGGAAGCCCAATGACCTTCTCGATCCAAGGGAGGCGGCGAGAAAGGGTGCTGTAGAGGGGATGGAACACTTCATGGTTCCCATATCCTCTCAGGACCTTGGCATCTGCGTCGCTGTATTCACTCTGCGGCCAGATCGCCGGTAGATTTATGTGCACGCCATCAGTGAAAGCTCGGCTTCCTCTGAACGTTATGTTGAAGCGGCGGTTCCCCATTGCCGAGAGCGTTGAGGCAATCTCCCGGCGCAGGATGTACCCTGGAATGGTGGTCATGATGGTGCTGGTCAGAAAGGAGCCGGAGGATTCCAGGACGGGCCGTAAATCTGATGAGCGAGCTCATAGATTGTCTTGGCATCGGCCAGCGTAGGGGCCCGGGCATAGAGGATCCGCCGGACGGCCTCACATTCGTCACCGTAGAACGAGGCGAGGTCGGCAGCCGCTTCGAGCTGACGGAAGCTGCAGGTGGTGCTGATCTCGCCCTTCTTGTAGGCGGCCCGGATCAGGTTCGCCACTTTGATGATGTTGGTCGCGGCCGAGGGACTCTTGATGATGCCTCGTTCGGTTAGGATTTCGGCCTCCTCATCGGGCGGCGCATAGTCCATATCGACCCAGACAGAGAAGCGGTCACGGGTGGCCTCCGACATCTCATTGATCATCTGATAGCGGTTTAGGCTGTCGGCCCGACCCTTTGTGTTCGCCGTAGCCAGCAGCGCCACCTTGGGATGGGGAGGCACAAAGCGACCTTCATCCTCCAGGATGGTGATGCCTTCGCCCTCGTAGAGTTGGTGCGCGATGTACTGGAGATCCGGATCGGCCCGGTCGATTTCGTCTACGTCGATGACGGCCGGCTGGGTGATCGCTTGAGTGAGGAGCCCGTCGAACCAGCGGGTTTCTGGTCCCTGGTGGGTGCTGATCTGCTTGAAGCCACCGAGCATGTCACGTTTGCCCATGTCACCGTGCATGGGGATCCGGTACCAGGGGCGCCGTAGCCTGCCGGCAACCTCTCTGGTCACCGTGGTCTTCCCACATCCCGGCGGGCCAGTGAGAACTGAATTGTACCCTCTGTCCATTGCCCAGAGGATGAGGCGAAGCTGCTCGATGTCGAAGCGATGACTATGATCGATGTTCGGAACGCGTGGATGCTGGCCGGACCATTCAAAAATGGTAACGGGGAAATCCAGCTTGTCGGCGTCGCTTGGGTGGCGCAGCGCATCCGCGAAGAGATCCGCGGCTTTGACCTGGTGTGGGCGCCCTTCTGGATAGCTGCCGTGAGCCGGGACAATCTGGGCTGAGGGTGCGATCGCGGGTTTGGAGATTGCGATCCGGTCGGCCTCAACGAGCTTGCTGAAGACGCTCTCAAGGCTCCGGAACTTGCCGCTGGTGGCCTTTTCGATCAGACGGTCACCGCTCGAGAGGATCTCTCGGTCGAGAGCGAGCCGACCGACTGGTTCATAACCGCCTGACGGCGCCGAACTGAGAGAGGGCGGAGTTGCCGTCGTCACAAGGTCGGTGACGGGCTCCTGAAGTGGGGTCTGGTGGGGCAGGGTAGCGTTGGCTTGGGCCAAGGCACTGATAGCGTCGGCGAGCGCCCGATCGTTGGCGGTCTTCATGCGCTCGCGAAGCGCCTCTATATCGTCGGCATTGGCAGGGTCGGTCAGTTCTTTGCAGAAGCCAGTATGGCATTCCGAGGCGGGATCGAATCTTACCTGGCCCATCGCTTTGTGGACGAGGGTTCGGGCGGCGTCGATGCAATTGGAGAGGATCGCTTGCGCCTGCTGGGGCCCAAGAGCCTCCGCCAAGATGCCACGAAACTGGTCAGCGACTTCGTCCTGGCTGGGGAAGAACACGCCGCCGCGGCTGCGTGTGATCCGGAAGTAGGTCTTCTTAATGTAGAGACCGACCAAAAGGTTGATAAGGGATGATTTTTGTTCGCCGATCTCGGACATTGGGGATTGCTTCAATGTGTAATTTCAAGAACACATTGGGATCAATTTGATATTTCTTTGGTTAGAAGGATGGTTTGCGGAGGGGCGGATACTCCGACCATTTGCTCCTACTCTTGCTTGTCAACACTGCTTTTGCCGGACTTCGCCAGCAGACTAGTCGGAAGAGTATGCCAAGACCTGGGGAAACCGCCTTTTGATTCCTTTAATTCGAGCAGGTTATGCCTATGATTTCGCTCAGCTATTGATCCAAACGGGGCGCAAGGTTGTTGGAAGACGTCACCAAAGTCGAGGCACAAGGCGAGACCAAGCTTATCCTGCATAGGAAGAAGGAGCAGCCTGACAGCCTAAGCAGAACACATCTCCATCTGCGCATGATCTCCCACGATGTCAGCACTCGAAACGCGGGCTATTTTGAAAGCGTAGTGCGTGACAAGGACGGCAATAAGTTGAAGGGCGTGACCCAAAAATGGCCTTACGTTGAGAAGACTCCAGGCAAAATTGAGTTTGAGGTCGACGAGCACACTCTCAACCGAAGGGTCGTGTGTCGCAATGTACAATGTGACAAGAAGATCTTCCCCTACGATGGTGGGATATTACGTCGAGAACTGCGTGAGATCGAAATAGCATTCTACCATTCTCCCGATTTGGAACGGGGAGGCGAAGTAATTATTTTACCAACGGACGAGAACATCGCAGCCATCTCTGTCCGGCTCAGCGGGGAGTTATTTGACTCACTCTTCAGTAACTTCTGGACTAACTCGGCTCCGGCAAGTGTCTATCTAACCCTCCACATGCCTTGCTTCGCATCGGGATTGGAAAGGTACGGCGTGATCCCGGGCGAGAAAGCCACTTTCGCCGAACTGGTGAGCATCGATGTAGACCAGAGCCTAGGTCGGGTCGGCGAGGAGTGGGCTGTTCCAGACATCTTCGGAAACGCGAAGCCGCGCGAAACATCCAAACACGCTGAAAAGATCCTGCTCGCGTTGGATCGCCTTCAGTGGATCATCGGCATAGCGGCGGCATTCCTAATCATTAAGAGCTTTGCCCGGTGACGTGGGAACATCCGTGAAGGGAAGCCCCTCGCGCGGCCAATTCAGCATCACGCTACGCCAATAGTCAGGTGGGACCGGCGTAATCATTCTAGGAGGGCGTTGTCGCCCTCCTGAACCACTCAATTCATCTTGCAACAGCCTGTGCGTTCCTCGCGTGCTGGACTTGCAAGCGGGTAAAGGTCATCAGCGATCCCCTGGATTCCCTGAAACTGTCGATCAGGATCTTCGTCATCTTCCGGGTGCGTTTGCCGTCACCCTTGTCGACGCGGGTTGATTCAAGAACCGTGAACAGAGAGATGTTCCGGCGCACGGCTTCATGGCCAATCTTAGATAGATCGATCCTTGTGACGGCGCTGGGCCGAGCAGGTTTAATGTCACGGACCTGTCCCTGCTTCCGCCCTCCAGTGTTCTCCGTCTTTTCATATAGAAGATATGAGCGTGAACCCGGGGGGCGAACGGCGAACAGGCTCTTGTCTCCTGTATGGAGGCCAAGAACCTCCGTTTGATCGCTCTCCTTGGTCAGACGCCGCCACGGGCGATAGTTGCTCGCGTTCGGCCCTTCCACGACATAGGCCTCAATCTCAATATAATCCTCCATTCGTCCGTGAAGGACGGTCGAGGCTCCCATATCGATGACCAAGCACTCCTTCTTGTCGAAGGTTACAGCCCCGGAACCGTCTCGTTCCGTGTGGGCTCTCATGCCGCGACCTTCCATTTGCTGCTTCTCGGCGCGGCTGGTGATCTCTTTTGCGTTAAGGATGCAGGCGGTCTTTGTTTCGTCCACCCCTTCGATGAGCATATCGACGCTGCAGAGGACCTGGACGGCACCCTGACGATAATCGCTGAAAGCCTTGTCGATCTGAGTGGGAGACAGCTGGGAATGGACGGTCTGGGCCGCGAAGCCAGCATCCTTGAAGGCTTTGGCAAGACTCTCGGCGTCTTTGATAGTGCCGGTATAGGCGAAGGTTGGCATGGTGGAGCCCCCCTCCTTAGCCCATGCCTGAACGCACCGCTTATGGTAGTCCGCCGGCCGGTTGTTTCGGACATGGCTTTGGATGCCGGACTGTGTTTCGATCGGATTTCTCGGATCGATGTATTTGCTGACCGCAGCCTCGATCGAGGATCCGTCTTTGAGGGCGATATACGGGGTGACCGTTCGCGTCGGTACGATCGCACCCATCTTCAGGGCTTCCTGATAGGAAACCCTCAGGAGCTTCGCATTCGCCAGATCCGGATGGAGTTCCTTGCCGTCAGGTCGCTCGTGGGTAGCGGTTGCTCCCATCACCACTAAGTCGGGATTGATGGCCCGAGCCGCGTTAATGATGGCGGAGTGCTGGGAGTCGGCATTCTCACTTGCGTGGTGGCATTCGTCGACAACCAGGAGGTCATAGGGCTTCAAAGACCGGATATTTGCCATCACGGTTTCAGGGAGCGCGTAGACAATCTGACCGGTCTGGTCGAGTTTCCCGTCTATGCCGAGCGAAGTGCTCTTATGCCCAAGGCTTTCAGCACGCCGCTTGTTCTGTTGCGCGACCGCGATCAGATCCTGCATGACGAGGATGTTGGCATCAGGCTTGCGCTGGAGCGTCTTGTTGATGACGTCCGTGAACATATTGGTCTTGCCGGACCCTGTAGGCGAGACAACCAGGACATTCTGGCCGGTTGCCAAGAGTTCCGAGGCCTGGGTGGTCACGCGATCTTGCATCGCCTGCCGGAGTTCGTGATCAACGGGCATCAGAGAATCCGAAACTGGGAGTATGGGAACCAAACGCAACTACGATTCCTGATCATACCATTAAAATCGGCTTTCCTGAACCGCAAAGCGTACAAATGTGTTTTTAATTCGGACTTCGTGTTAAAAGCGGTGGGTTCATAGGAGTGCCCGATGGCAGGAAAGAAACCACATATCGACGGATTCGGGGTAAAGTCGGACAGACATTTAGATAGCCCGTCGGCCCATCAGAGGCCCCACGACCGGTCTGATGATTCGAGAACGCCTGGATCCAGCAGCCACCCAGAGCGGAGTTCGCGCAGGGATGGCAACGACGGTATCGGCGATGTAGCCAATTCGTTTCTGAAGAGGGCGGAACGGAACGACAAGCTTTCGGGACTCGCCGAGGGTGCAGCGCGGTTCGGCGCCTATGCTGGCCTTGCATATGGAACTATGGAACTGGTCATTCTCGCCCGCCGGGCCATGGTGAAGTACCTGACAGGCGTTGATCCCGACACTCCACAGGCTGCGGAACAGGCAAAGGCGGCGGGAGTCGCCCCGCAGAAGGGTGAGTGGGCGGAACAGGCGGTTCGGCTCGACCAGGCAGGGATGCAGCAGGCGAACGGTAAGCTTGCGGAAGTCGCTGGCGCGGTCGGTATCAACCTTCCTGGACAAAGCCAGACAGAGGGCGGGAGGCTAGTCTCAGAAGGAAAGCTAGCCTCATTGGAGCCAACGGATACCAAGACGTTCGTCCTTGGGCATAAGGACCCTGGGAGTAAAGAGGATCAGAGCGTTATCGCACTTTCCACGGGGGGCGGCCGAGAAACCATGTCGGCTTATGCCCAGAAGACCGAGGACGGTGTTGTACGGAAGCGCAACTTCGTGAGCGAGTTGCCGGAAGGATCGCTAAGACTGGGGGAGAACGGAGTCGATCTGTCCTCCCAGGCCGACAAGGCTCTCCAAATCGGGAGCAAAGCGATGGGGGAGAGCTCGCTGGAACAGATCGTCGGCGTCGGCAATCGTGAAACCGATGTGGCGACCATGCTCAACAAGGACGGACGCGTCAGCAAGGAGGCCCGGTTCTCCGGGCGGGGCGGGGCGGGCGCGGTGGAAATTTCCGATGGCCGGGCTGTGTTCTCGCAATTGGACGATCGCGGCAAGCCTATATCCAGCCGCGAGTTGAAGGATCCTGGGATTTCGGTTTCGCCGGAAACCGGCGCTGAGACGCTTCCGAAGAGCGTTGTACACCAGATCGGAGCGTTCGCTGCCGATCCCTCGAACTTCCCTGCGGGGATGGAGCCGACGGGAGCCGATAAGGTGCTGGACCAGGCCAAAGCTATGAATATGGCGCCGCTTAATCTAAGCGTCGATCTTGGTCGTCCAGTCCGTGGCCGCGATCATGGGATATCTCGATAGCCGAGGCCTACATTACCTGGGCCCAGCTATCGCTGGGCCTAGTGGAATACCCTTAAATAAAGTCAACGCAGCCGCGCAGGCTCGGTAGGTAATCCCTTAAAGCGCGGCTAGCAGGCTAACATACGGTCGATAGACGATGGTCACTTCCTGCTCTCGAGGGCGATCTCACCGATCCGTTGGACTCAGTATTCAGCGTCGTTCGATACCAAATAGGTGCAAACTCTAACAACACCTAACGAGGCGTGTCTAACTCCAAACACTTAGCACTGCCTGAAACGGCACAGAGTTGCTTGAAGAGGGCACGCACCTCGTCTCGCCAAATTCCTACAAGCTCATTGGCCCTAAGCGGACGCAAACAGCTATCGTTCGGCACATAAGATAACGATCCCGGAAAGGCCTCCGCTATTGTGCTACAGTGCCGCAGAGTTTCGTGAAATGTTCTTAGTTCTTCGGCCGTCACGGAGCCGCGACCTTGGGAAAGAAAAGCCGGCGCTTCGAAGTGGCATTCGTAATCGGTGAAATCTCCTCGCCTACCTAATTCAACGACTCTCGTTCCCGCCGGACACGTTGGGCGTCTGGGTGATAGTGCAGACTTGCCGGCAAGTTTCCACTCTTTCATACAAGCCAGCACTTTGCTTTCGACACACTGCTGATCAACGACCATTACTTCCTGACTGCGGACCAAAGAAGGGTCCACGCAAATCAAGAAGAATAAAACTGAACATGTAAGGGTCCGGTTACCGCGCAAGGGATGCCTCCTGCCCAATGTTCAGACGCCATCGGTCCTAATATCATAAATCAAGTAACCGAATGTATCTCTTAGGTATTAATTTCAGTCTCTTTAGCATCAAACGCACTCGTGGAGCATGTGCTAGTCTATTTCCATTAATAAGAGGGAGGCCACGGATATGCCTGGGTACCGCTTCTTAAGTCGAGTTAGTGTTGCGGCGACTGCTCTTATATGGGTGTCACCCACGGCGGCCCAGCAACCAGCAGCGGTTTCGACTAGTTCGATTAAGATCCGGGCTCATGGCGTTGAGCACGGTTCGCCAGTCATTCAGTCGATCCTAGCAGCTGAATACGGCCCTCGGACGCTCCGAACCGACACCTCTCTAGCACGGGATGCCGCCACCCAAGTTCATCGAGAGCGGATCTCGAATCCACTATCACCAACCAAGACCGCTCCTTTCACTCCCGCGTATTCGAAACCGGTTTTCGACATGATGCAAAGCATCGACACCGCGAGGAAGGATTACTTGAAACGACGGCATGGAATCGAGTCTTTTAAGGAGGGGAACGCAGATCTAACATCTGTTTTCTCGCTGATCCCAGGCGGCGGCACCGCAGCGTCAAAAGTCGGTTCGAAGTTAGCAGGGAAATTGGGCACTCAAGCAATTTCAACCAATAGCGGCGATATAGCTCAAACTCTGACCGAGGCGAATGAAAGGAAATACCGATCGGCCGTAACATCGGCAGTGCGAAGAGTCGTTGCCGATGCTGATCCGGTGGTGCTTGCGAAATGGCGATCTGTTGGGATCTCGCCTCATAATCAAGTTGAGGCGCGTCGAGAACTGTTTGGGGCTGCCGGAGATTTGATGTCGAGAGGCATTCTGGCTGGGTTGCCGGTCGAGGTCCAAACAGACATTCTCGGAGCACGGACGGACCTACTCAATGACGCGGTCATCTTTCTGAGCGAACAGAGCCAGTCCCAGCTCGATCAACTCCGTGTCGATACAGATGCTTCCTTATCGGCAATGAAGGATGAGATGTCCCTACTCGGCAAGGGCCTTCATGCTCTTCAAGGGGAGCTCGACAATTCTACACGGGCTGTTAGTGCGTTGCGGGAAGGCATAGAAGCTGATCTGGCCGCTCTAGAAAAACAGATGTCCGCTCCCGATCCGTCAGTCGCAGTTCAGTCAGCGATGTGGCGCGAGATGACGCCTCATCAAAAGCTACTAGCATTGGATGACGGATTCCTACCCGAACTCAAAGGACCCGAACGTGAGGATTTACGGGCGAAGCTAAGAAACGTCACCGCCATTATGGACAGGCGCGACGTTGTTTTGAACGGACTGTCAGGCCTTGGTACTCTTGGTAATTTGGCAAAGGGAATTGGTATCCCCATAGACAACTACAACCTGCAGAAGAACATCAACGATGCTAGTTCTGCTGTTAATCTTATTTCCAATATTGCGTTAGGAAACTGGTATGGCGCAGCGCAGTCCCTGAACGGTCTCTTTGGTGGGGGAGGTGCAGATCCTGATGCAGCGGCGGCGAGCCGGCACGCTGAGATAATGGATACTCTGAAAAAAATTATCGACTTGCAAATCGAGACGTTAAGGCGTCTGGAACAAATTTCCGAGCAGATCCAAATGAGCACGCGAGCCATCCTCGCTCGATTGGAAGAGGTAGAGTCAAAGGTAGATCTAGCAAATGAGAAGCTACTGTATGAGCTAGTTGGGAAACCATTTAGCGCGTGTACGGAGTTCGTCCGAACAGCTCAAGCTGAACCTTATCGGATGCGAAACGGAATGTTCCAGAGTTTTGAGGATCGACGGCGTCACTTCGATGCTGATCAGGGACGGGACACGCCGACGTTTAGCACTTGTTCCACGCTCCTTGACCAAATGAAGATCGTCGAGCCCCCGCAAACTCGGCCGGAGCAGGCAAATCTCGTGATGATGGTGCACCAGGCATTTCGCTTTGAGCACCAAGACGTTGGGAACAGAAGCTTGTATCCTTGGATCCAGCGAAGGATGCGCGATGTAACCTACTATGCGTTGGGGATATCCGAGAAGCCAAACTGCCAGAATCGCCTCCTATCCGTGCTGAGCGCGGCGCCCAGGAAATTCGCAGACATTCCGGATGTAAAATTGAACTGCGCCGATGCTGATATCCCCTCCTATGCAGGCTATACTAACGTCGAAGGAGCACCCATCAACGCCAGTGACGCGCTTGAGTATACCTTGGCTCCGGGCGTAGTCCGCGAAATTGTTGAAACCAGTATGTTCATCGCTCCGTACTGGGAGCTGATTCAGAACGATCGGAATCGGCCGCCGCGTCATCGCCTAGCGACTGAAGAGGAGCTGGCAGCGGGGCAACTCGACAGGAACATACCCCGTTCTATGGCCACCGACTGGCCTCGCAGATACCTAGACTTAGTTAATATCGCAAATGCGCAAACTCTTTTGCATAGTGGAGGGCTGGTTGCTGAGAGGCTCGGAGAGCGGATCAAGGCCCTGAAATTCGGGACACTGGTTGACTTCAAAAGCGACGAGGTAAAAAGGTTCGTCGCCGAGCGCTGCGTGCCGAGAGCTGGCGCAGCTCCAGATGATGGCCTCAAGAAAGAAGAGTGGGCTAAGCACGAGTATTTGGTGCTCTCGTGTCTTCTGAGTGATAATCCGGCATTTGAGCGCAATGTCATAGACCGTATCATCGCGGCTGGGCTTCGCGCAAAAGGTGCCGGGCTCTTTGAGTATGACCATGCCGTTAAGCTGAGGCATCCAGCGGCCCTAATTGAGCTATTCCCGGATCTTCCTCTGGAGTTGGTCACGGCCGGCGACCAGTATGGCTGGCACCTGAAACTCGTGAAAAGCGATGGCTCTCCGCTGCTGGTGCCGCTTCCGAGTGCATCAGCGCTAAGACTGAATCTGATTGATACGCCAAATAGCGGGAGTGCACTGCTTGATATACGCGACAGACTTCTCGATCGTGTCACTGCAACTGCGGCTCAGACATTAACCGAGAATAATCCAGAAGCTGCCTATACTCTACGGCAGGCGTTTCTTGCTGATCCTGCTTTCGGCCGAGTGCCACTTCGTACCAGGGCGGAAGCGTCGCAGTTTGTTTCGTTGAGAGCAGGCGATGCGCTCCATGTCGAAGCATTCCAGTTTTTTGCTGAACTCACAAACGATCCGAGGGATATTTTCGTTGTTGACCACAAATGCGTACAGGTGCGAGTGAAGGCCTGTGCACTGACCTACAACGAAAATGTCGATTCCACTAGCCCGTCTTGTCCGCCCGGTTTAGTGGCAGACGGAAGCCCTCGTATGATCGGGGGCGGCGGCACTACGCGACAACCTGTGGTATTACGTCAAACGTGCGCGCTCAGGGATATCAAGAATGTAGCTACGATCCCAACCAGCTTCCTTGAGGGGTGTCGGATTCGGGCGGAGGCATTACCCGCACAGGAAGGGGAGGATGTTTGCCTAAGACCGTTGCAGGTGAATCGGCTCGTCGACACTTGGAGGTCAGAACTCCACTTGCTCTTTAAGCGAATGTGCGTTCTGTCAGGCAATCCAAGATGTGAAGAAATGGACGGCGTGCGCTAGATGGAGTTTGTGCGCGAGCATAAAGAAGGCCCGGTGTGAAGCACCGGGCCTTCTCTTTTCCTCTAAACGGCGCGTTTGAGGATTAGAACTTATAGTTCAGACCTGCACGGAGGACCGTGAACTTGTTGTCGGCCTTTGCCGTGAAGGTGTCTTCTGCGAGAACGGCGGTGTCACCAGTGTAAGCGCCAGCGACCTTCGTGTCCTCGAGATCCACATAAAGGCCTTCGAGGCGAGCGGTGAGGTTGTTTGTGATCGCGTATTCAGCGCCAGCACCCAGGGTCCAGCCGAACTTCGTGTCCGAGTCCTTGCCACTCCAGATCTCGGTCCGTCCGAGGCGCGGGAGGGTCAGGGTGTCAGTTGCTGAAACATCGACCGAGCCATAGGCAAGACCGCCGGTCGCATATACGAGGAAGCGGTCAACCGGAACGAAGCCGACGCGGGCGCGGACAGTGCCGAACCATTCGAGATCGGAGCGAAACTCCAGAGACTCATTGACGAAGGCGGAGTCGAGGGCGCCGAAGGACCTGATTTCCTGGTCGGCATAGTTGATGTCAGCTTCCGCGCCGACCACGAACTTGCCAATCTGGTAGTTGTAGCCAACCTGGGCACCACCAGTGAACCCGTCGCCGCCAGTCGTATCGAAGCCGCCGAAGGCTGCGTCGTTGAAGAAGAAGCCCTCCGAGCCGGACACCGTCACGTCATCGCTGTTGTTCCAGCCATACCCGGCGTTCACGCCAGCGTAAAAGCCGGTCCAGTTATAGCCCGAGCCGACAGCCGTGAAGGCCGGCACCGGAACGGGTTGGGACGTGAAAGGAAGATCCGCGGCAGATGCGGGCACTGCGAACATCGCCATAGCAGCGCAGGCGGCGAGCGAAAGGAAAGGACGGTAACGCATGTCAACCTCAGTGTGACTGTTGGAGGAGATGATCCGGCGTCAATGTTGAAGCCGGGATAGCAACTGCGGGGAATTGTTGAGCAGCTGGCTATGTCGAGCGTTCATGGAACGCTTTTTGGGGTTTTCAGATTGTCTCTGGCAATTTCCCACTGGGAGATAGGATTAGGCGGTTCCAAGTACGTTCCGCGCAGCGACATTCCGCTCATGTTCGCGTACAGCGAGCCACCGTGAGGTGGCGACGAACGTATGCATAATGAGAATGCCGACGGCGAAAACCGGAGGCATGTTGAAGCCGTAAGGGACGGCGGCGAGGATGAACGTCAGGATGTAGAACGTGCGGTTCTGGTAGAATTCCAGGTTGCGACGGAAGCGCTTGAGGGTATCGAGTTTGCTGAAGTTGCCCTTCGCGGCCATTCGGCTTTGGGTATAGCGGACTCGCCACGCTCTATAGAGATCCTGCTTCCAGGTAATCCGCTCCAGACCGACGGCCTGCAGGAGGGGTCGGCGTCCCGGAGAGCGAAGCATCCCGGCGATTCCGAGGAGCGCCAAGATGGCGAGGGTGAGCCATCCGGCGAGACCAACAAGGTTGAGGACGAGCAGCAGTGCTAATGCCACCCGTTCCTCAATTGCTGCTGAGACGGTCCTGTCGTCAATCATCGATGTATTCATGTTGCGATTCGCAAACTTTCGTTCGCCCGATTTGCACCTTATAGCAGCAGTCCGAATTAAAGTGCATACCCAACCGCCATTTGGGTAAACGAGAGGTCATCGTTGGCAGGCTGGGGCGGTTCCTCGAACTGGTTGAGGTCCGATGAGACTAAAGGGACTTCTAAGGCAACCTCCTCAATGCCGTCTTGAACTGCGTCATCAGAAACGGCTTCAGGGATTTCTGCTTCCTCGCCTTCGTCAGTATCTCCAGCGGCTGCGGCCTCCGCCGCTTTCTCGGCGGCGAGCTCTGCCTCAAGGGCATCGAGTTCAGCCAGCTTTTCGAGCAGGACAGCTTCCTCGGCGAACGGTACGCCAAGGCGGTTTCGGATCTGCTCGATCTTGCGCTGATTGCGCTGGATCTCGTCCTCATGCCGGTAAAGAAGGCGCTCCAGGCCACCGACCTGGTTCAAGCCACGGGTTGCGATACCGCCCGGGGCGAGGTCCTGATCGAATGGGTATGTGACGATCGGATCAGGGTCTCCCGGGAGGTCCATGTAGACCTCGGCGCCGTATTTCGTGAAATTCGTCGGGCGGATGCCCACGAACACGATATTGAAGCCGGCGAGGTTGCCGATTTCGCGGTTACCCACCGTCTGTCGGTTCACATGTTGTGCAACCGCCTTGATGATCGCATTGCCGAACGCCTCGCGCTTGTCATAGGCGATGCCTTCGACCGTGCCGTTGAATTCACCGGCCGGGACGGGTTGGCGCTGTTTGATGGCCTCCCTGATTACATCGACCGTGGAGGTAGAGGACTCGATGGTCTTCTCAGCCCAGCGCTTTTCAGAGCGCAGTTTACCCTGTTCAGAGTTGTGGGCCTGGCGAAGGCGCTCAAGGCGCTCCACATCAGCCCTCAGGCCGGCGACGCGCATATAGCGCTCATCGCCGGAGGCCAAGGCGGCAGCCATCTGGAACGCCGAGGCTTCGGAGACGTCGTCCATGCTGCGGATCGTGTCGTCGCCGTTCATGGCTTGCTCGATGAAGCGTGCCTTTCGGGCGTTCATACCCCACATCGTGGAGTCATAAGAGCCTTTTGTCGCATAGGCCCGGATACGAACAGAGCTATTCTGGTTGCCCTGGCGCTCGATGCGGCCCTCGCGCTGTTGGACGGAAGCCGGGAACCACGGAGCATCCAGGTGGAAGAGGTCATAGAGGCGCTTTTGGACGTTCACTCCTGTTTCCATATCACGTCCGCCAATTAGTATCCTCTTCTTGCCTTCGCGCATCTCTGCGAACAGGCGTTCCTTCTTGGCATGCTGCTTGTGATCGCGCATGAACGCGATGTGCTCCGGGCGGACTCCACCGTCAATCAGTCGCTGCTGAATCCAGGCTTTCATGTCGAACCCGCGATTGATCGCGGATTGCTCACCCAAGCCAATGTCCGTGAAGATGATGGAGGTTGCCCCCTTCAGCGGCTCGGGTTTCTTGGTCACCGGATCGAAGAACTCGAAGTCGGCGGTCTCGTGATAGGCGTCGATGGCGTCACTGAGGATCCGATTGAGTTTGCTGTCCGGGTCCGCCGGCCAGTTCGGATCGACGAAGCGCATATCGATGGCCGAGAAACGCCCGTCCGCAATCACGGTCAGGATAATGTCGTCGCCCTTCTTCGGGGCGCCGGAGCGGTTGCGGATCGCCTTGATACGGGCTTCGAGCTCTTTCTGATACTCCTTATAGCCCGTGGGGACTGGCGTCACGACGATCTGTCGTTGACCTCCCTCAATGAGGGGTCGTTCGACCAGTTCGCCGAGCTGCTTGCTGGAAAGAATGTCCATGAAGCTACGAACACGGCGCATAAGTTCCGGCACGTTATAGAACTTGGCGAAGCGGCTCACGATCTCATAGCCACCAGCTGCGTTCTGCTCGAAGCCGGCAACAATGTCGCCATACTGAGCCGCCCAGGCATCGAAGCTGCCCAATCCATCGGCCTCCAACTGAGCGGGCTGGAAGAACCGCTGCACCGTGAACAGTTCGCCCATGGTGTTGGTGATCGCGGTGCCGGATGCCATGACCAAGGCACGGCCCTTGTTGTTCCGGCGGAGGTAGTCGACCTTCATAAAGAGGTCGAGCGCCATCTGAGAACCAGCCGGGTCGATGCCTTTGATATTTCCTTGGTTCGTTGCGAAATCCAGTTTCCGGAAGGTATGTGCCTCGTCTACGTTGATGAAGTCGACGCCAAGTTCCTCGAAAGTGAGGACCTGATCTTTCTTGTCCGAGGCGAGACGAGCTTCCAGCCGGCGCTCCAGCGCCTCGATGCGCCGTTCAATCTGCTTACGGGTGCGGCGGTCGGAGCTTTCAACGTCCTGTAGCAGCCATTCCCACTCGCGGATCTGGTCGTCGATGAATTCCTTATAGAATTCGTTGCTCATGCCGATCCGCCCAAAAGCCGAGTGCGTGATGATGATGGCATCGGGATTATTCAGAGCGGCCATAGCCACGAACCGGCGGCGGTTGTGGGTGTGGAAATTGTATTCGTCCGCCACCAGGATGTTCGCCGCCGGATAGATCTCGAGGAATTCCCGCGAGAACTGGGCGAGCATATGGTTCGGGACCACGAACATCGGCTTCGAAATTAGCCCGAGGCGCTTCTGCTCCATTGAGCCGGCGATCATTTCGAAAGTCTTGCCTGCACCAACAGAGTGGGCCAGGTACACGTCACCCTGCTGGATGATGCGCCAGACAGCCCGCTTCTGGTGGGCATAGGGCGAGAACCGCAGCGAAAGGCCCGGAAGGGTCAGGTGCGAGCCGTCGAAGACACGCGGGGCGATGTTGTTGAAGTTCTCGTTATAATAGGAAACGAGACGCTCCGTGCGGTCGGCATCGGTCCAGAGCCACTTCTGGAAGGCCTCGCGCATCTTTGTTGCAATGTCGTTCGCCTTCTCGGTGGCTTCCACGTTGACGGTCGAAGTGCCGTCCTCATGGCGATCCACGATCTTGATCTGCTTGCTGTTCAGCAGGGCCTGCAGAACATCAGAGGATTCCATCCGATCGAAGGTCCATTCGGACACGGCATGATGATGACAGGTGACCGTCCAGTTTCCGAGCGATGCCGTATAGACAACCTTCATCCGGTCGCCGATGACCTCTTGGGCGAACTCCTCGATGTCGGAGGTCGGGATCCAGTTGACGCCGAGGCGGACCATGATGTCTGAGGCCGCCAGCGGCTTCGGCTGCACCTCCATCAGCGCTTCCACGTTCCGCTTGTAGCTCGGATCGAGGCTGCAGGCGGCCATCGCGTCCCTTAGCTTCTGGACCACGTTGCCCGACAGGTACTCGTCGGCCATGACCCACTGGCAGCCAGCGGGATCCTTGAAGATCGAGGTGCCAAGATCCGCGATCACCTCGTCGCGGCTCAGCTGAGCAAGGCGTGACACGTCGTCGATGTCGAGACGGCCAAGGCGGTTCAGAGAGACGAACAGGGCATCCTGGGTCGTGTTGATAGCGGGTTCCTGATCCCGCTTGAGCACCCGACCCTGAAGGACCGGCCCGCGGCGAATTTCCCCATCCTCTGCGATGGTTTCCAGGGCGTAGGCAAGCGCACCCTCGGCGTCGATCCGGATCAGGGGATCGTTCTTGAAGCGCTTGGTTTCGGTGATGGTCCCATCGGGATTGGACCGTTCGATAACGGTGTATTGCAGAATCCGGCCATGGGATTTGACGAAGGAGTCGTAGGTCTCGTTGAGGCGAGCCAGCGAGAATTCCCAGTTACCGTCGTTGAGCTGATCCGCCTGGGCCTTCTTCAGGGCGTCGCGGAGCTTGATGTAGCCCTTCAGCCAGAAGAGCTCGCTCGGGCGCAGATCGATCGCCTTCCCGGACGAATTGAAGCGCTGCGTCAGCGGCTGGCCGATCCCGTTCTCGAACTGCATGACAGTCCCGTCCTCGGAGAGGTACAGCCCCCCGACTTTCCGGTTGCTCGGGTCGAGGTCGATGGTCGGGCCGTTGGCCGCGGTCGAGGCGACCGATGAGGTTTTCGGTCGCCGGGCATAGATGCCCTCGGGCAGGGTCAGGATAGCCGTCTCAAAGGCATCCTCGATGGTCACGTCAGTCAGAGGGTCGACGGAGTATTCAACCGCCCGGTGCATCGAGCCGCTGACGCTGTGTCGGCCGAGGACCATATTGGGGTTCGCGACGAAATACTCATTGATCTCAAAGTCGTAGCCTTCAACTTCGATCTTCGCCGTCTCCATCCAGTCGTTCAGGTAGAGAACCGGCTCGCCGACGGCCTCACCGCGCTCGTTCGTGCGGTACAGGGCAGCGCCCATGCTGGTCCGGCGCACCTTCTCGCCAGCCATGCGCCTGCGCAGGAAAAGGACGTCGGTCACGACCTGGGTCCCTGCGTTCTCCTTGAAAGCGGTCTGGGGTAGACGGATAGCCGCCACAAGGTCGGCACGCTCGGCGATGTAGCGGCGGGCCTTGTCGTTCTTCTTGTCCATCGTGCCCTTGCTGGTGATCAGGACAACGATGCCGCTTTCGCGGACGCGATCGATGGTCTTGGCAATGAAGTAATCGTGCAGGAGGAAGGACTGCTTCTTGTACTCCGGATCGTTCAGGACCTTGGTGGAGCTGAACGGCGGGTTTCCGATGGCAGCGTCGAAGAAGTCCCGCGGAAGTGCCGTCTTGGCGTAATCGCCCGTGATGATATGGCTTCGGGGATAAAGGAGGCGGGCAATAGAGGCCGAGACCGCATCGTATTCGATGCCGGTGTAGGTGCTGGCTGCGGCCATATCCTCGGGCATGAGGCCGTTGAACAGACCGATACCCATACCGGGCTCAAGGATCGAGCCGCCATTAAATCCCAGGCGCTGCATGCCCCTGAAGATCGAAGTGATCACCGCCTCGCTGGTGTAGTGGGCATACTGGGTGGTGCGCTTGGCCTCCTGGTACTCGTCGTCCGTTAGGAGAGCCTTCAAGCGGTCGGAGAGCTGGTACCAGTCGTGGCGGTAGCCTACGCCGAACATGCCATTGGCGACTTCGCTGGCGCCCCAGCCCGTGTATTTGGTGAGGAGAGACTTCTCCTCGTCTGTGGCCTCCCGGCCCTCAGCGGTGATGGCCTTGGCGAGTTCGATGATGTCGATGTTCCGCCTGGCAGTTTCCTTCCAGGATCCCTGGCGCTTCAGTTCGCCGGGCTGGATGCGATAGTTGCGACGCCCGTCGAGCTCGTCGTCCGGAGCGATCGAAACAAGGTCGGCCTCGTCCAGAACAGTGTCGATAACGACATCGCCGACGAACGGGTCCGTATTGTCCGCCGGTGCTTCGGGCGGAACCACCGGTGAGGTGCTTTCAGCCTCAGACAGCAGGGTTTCACCCGCCGGAGCAGATGCCGCCTCAAGAGAGGCGGAGATCTCATGCTGCTCGATCTGCAGCGGGAGAGACAGGGGCTCGGTGACGATCTCGACCCTCTGGGCGGCCGGGACATTCTCATTCGCCGATGCAAGTTGCTTTACAGCCTCGAGGTCCTGAGGCTTTACGAGACCGCGCTGGATCTTGAGCGCGCCCTTCTCGTCAACACCAATCAGGGCACCGGAGACCGCAATCCATTCGCTCGGGATTGTGACGGCGGTCAGAGGAGCCGCAAGCGACAGATCCGGGGAGCGATAGGGGATCATATCCCAGGCAGCGTCCGGAGCGCTTCCGGTCGTAACCCATTTCCAGCCTTCCGCCTTGACCTGGCCGGAGATGGCATTGAGCCTCCGGGAGGCCAGCTGAACCAGCAGGGACGGATCGGACAGGGTGCCGTTGCCTGGTTCGCCGAAGAGGTCGCGCTGAACGAAGCCACCGGCGGCCTTATAGGCATCAAGGCCGACGAACCCGACCAGCCGGTGTCCCTCGGAAATGCCCATGGGGCTCAGGATGAGGCGGATCTGATCGGGCTCGGCCGCCCACTCATTGAGGGCATGGAAGATGACCTTTTCCTGGGCCTTGAAGTCGGACGTGATGCTCAGGGCCTCGATCTGCTCCAGATCCAGGTGGCCCTGCCGAAAGAGGGCGATGATCTGGGGAGCAACCGTCGTGAGCTGTACGCGTGACCGGGCCTCTTTGAGGCTGATACCGAATCGAGTGGCGATCTCGCTGATATTCACGCGCTTCGAGCGCGAAAATTCACGGCACTCGTCGATCTGATCCGCGAGGTTGATCGCGACAGTCGAAGCTTCTGACATCATGGACAATCTCATTCGTTTGGCTTTGGCCGAAAGCCGCGTGGCCGAAGCCAGCGTTTGGGGGTTTTGATGTGGGAAATTCCAACGTTGGTTTTGACAAAAAAGAAAAAGGCCCAGGCGCTTAACGCCCGGGCCTCATCTGAAATCCGCGCCCGAGGGGCGCGGCTATGGCGTTGTCTGAAGCGATCCCGCAATCTGTGGTCCATCAGGTCGCGTCGGGCGCATTCCGTGACGCCAGCGCAATAGCCGTTTCGATCTTGGAAAGAGTCCTTTTTGCAAGAACGTGCCCTTCAGAAGCGTCGACGAGATCGGCCAGCATGTTTTCGATCTCATCCTTGGCGTCCTGAAGAACGTCTAAGAGCACCGGCGCGGCCGCCATCTGTGTGGCGAGCTGGCCGGAAGGGGTCTCGAGAGGTTCGAGGCCGTCGACCGGATGGTATCGGACTTCGGCTAGCACCTCGTCTCCAGAAGGGCCGAGGATGGCGAAGGTGTCGCCACGTCCTTCGATAACCAGAGCCTTGCTGAGGAGCTCGCTTTGCGCTTGGCGGTCAGACATTGACGAAGCGATCCAGTTTCAGCTTCCGGAAGCCGCTGGGCGCACGCTGGCCCTTGCGAAGGCTGGCCGTGATCCAGATGCCTTTTGAGCTCGCGGTTGCCCTCTCAGAATATTGTTCGAACGCGGCCGCTGCGTCTGCGGCAGTTCGGATCTCGACGGATTCCTGAGGAAGCGGTGGCTCTGACCCGTCGAGATGGAAGTGGATCGAATTGAATCCGGAACCGTCAGACGATGCCGGGTGAGAAGATAGGATGAGTGTTGCCATAAGGATGTAGCGTCCTGTTGGTCGCTGAAAGATCAAACGTTGACGTAGCGATCGAGCTTCAATGCCTTGAAGCCGCGGGGGGCACGGTCGCCCTTCTTAAGGTCGCCGAACGCGTGCGCGGGCCGTCCATTAGCGATGGCATCCTCGCAGTACTTATCGAATGCGGCTTGGGCGTCGGCAGCAGATGTGATCGGCACCGCGCGGTCAGGGAAGGGGATCGTCTCAGGAAGGCGGGCAAGAGCCGTGCGCGGCGCGCCGTTCGGTCCCTCGGCGGGGAA
Source organism: Microvirga yunnanensis (assembly GCF_025460875.1). NCBI lineage: Bacteria > Pseudomonadati > Pseudomonadota > Alphaproteobacteria > Hyphomicrobiales > Methylobacteriaceae > Microvirga > Microvirga yunnanensis. The sequence continues at coordinate 52,992 of NZ_JAMXFI010000001.1, read as the reverse complement.
AGCCTGAAACGTCTTGAGCATGAGTGTGGGCATATGATCTCTCCTTTTATGGGGATTTGCTGATGGTCAGTCCGTAGACACTTTGGTTCTGACCTTCGGGGTGGTGCGACTTTTCAGCTGGTTTGGGCTTCCGAGCCCCGGCGATAGGCTTTATAAAACGGAATAATGATTTCTATTTCGGCCAGGAGCCGATCAGGAGGTACTGGTGCGGACGATTACCCTAATATCGGTGGCTGCAGGGTTGCTCCTACCGGGGGCGGCCTACGCTCAGTGTCGACCGATGCCCATCCAGGTGAATGTCATTACGCCTGAGCCCCAGGTGCTTCTGACAACGGCGCAAAATGTGGTCTCAGCGTCCGGGAATGCTTACGAGGTGCGGTCGTCGGCGCCTTCGGGATGGCATATCAACGGACTAGCTCAGGCTCGGCCGTCATACGATCTGAAGCTGCAGGGTGAGGTTACGCCCGGATGCTACCGGCCTCGAGTGGTGACGGTCACCTTCGGCTTCAAAGAACCAATACAAGTGTTCATCGCGGCCAAGTACCGACCAGGAAGCTGTGAGTATGAGAATATCCGCCAACACGAGATGCAACATGTTCGGATCTACCGGAACGCGCTCCTGAATCATGCAGGCAGCTTGCAGTTTGAGATCAACCAGGCTGCCGGGACCCTAAACCAGCGGCACTTGAGCTCTCCGCAAGCCCAGCAGCTTGCGTTCAACACAATGGTTGAGGCGACGGCGAGAGTATTTAACCGAATGATGGAAGAGTCGCGCCGCCTGAATGCGCCTCTAGACACAGCGGAGAACTACCGGCTGGAGCAGGCTCGTTGCTCCAATTGGTAAGACCGGGATCTATATTTGTCTCGTCTTTACGGATTTCCGCTGTAGTTCTCAATGTGAGCCGTGAAGGCTTTCTCGGAGCCTTCAACGTCATCCCAAAACTCTCCCTGGTCACTCACATTGGAGATGGCATTGCGGAGCATGGTTTGCTCTGCTGCCGAGAGTTCGATCGGAATTTGAGCGGGGAAGGGATGGAGCTCGAGCATTTCGGAAAGCCAAACCCGAGCGGCCTCAAGATCTTCACTGTCAGATGAATTCTGTAGCCCATCGTCTTTAAGCACGTCGAGCATACCTTCCATCATAGACAGAATAGCGATTGCCTCGTCGTTCGAAGCGAGGACCAGCGTAGCGACGTCTCCCTCAGCCATGTGAATTCCAGTCTTGAAATGAAACGAAATCCTGATCGTTCAGAGAAGGTTTTAGGCCGAAGCAGGTAGAACAAAGCCGCTGCTTACCGGATGATAAGCAGCGGCTTGATCGAAGAGTTGAGTCAGCTGTATTGGGAGGAGTGCTATTACGGCACCACCAGCTTGGTGTCAGAAGAACTGATCCGATCAAGCCCTTTATCGCGCAGCGCCTTTTCGAATGCTCCGGTGTCTTCACCGAGAATCCTTGCGTAGTGGCCGGGCTTGTTCAACCAAGACCAGGAAACGACGTCCAACTTGAACGTCTTTTCCGGCTCGTTCGAGCCCCTTGTGTAAACAAAGCTACAGGCGAGATCGTCATACTTGGTTTCAGAACCCTCACGAGCTTTGACGAGCCTGCCTTCCACCGATTGGCCTTTGATGACAGCCTGGTCATAGGTCCAAGTTGCCGGGGCCGAGTTGGGCAGCGGCTTGAGCCTTGCTTCTTTGTATGCGTTGGCGAACTCAGAGCAAGCCAACACGGCCTTGTCTTCTGAGGAGCATGCTGCGAGTCCGAGAGCAGCGAGGCCTACCGCCAGCATGATAGAGGTCTTCATACGGGATTACTCCGGAGATCAGATGTTACTCACGATGCGACAGATAACTCAGGTGTATGCTGCGCTTCTACGCTTTTCTGCAGAGCCGATTTTGCTCAAATCGATCTTCTGTGGATGAATTCGATGGCGGCGATCGGAACAGCAGAAGACTGGGGACATGGCCGTTATGCAGCCTTCTTCTGAAACCCTTCAGAGATCGTCGGCGTTGAAGGCGTTCTCATCAGATCGCCCGATGTCATATTGAAGAACTCAATCCACTGCTGCATATCGGGGCGCTTAGAAAGCTCAATCCCGCCGACAGACTCTTGCCAAGAGATGAGTTGTTGAGGCGTTTTCTCGGCAATCATGCGTACCTCCTCCTCTGGAAGGAGGCCCTTCTCAAGGATGTACTCTGTCATTGACCCTGGGCGAGGAGTCGCACCTCGACAGCCTTTGACCGGAGTGCGCCAAAGACCTTGAACTGTCGTCAAGCGCGGTTTGGCCCGTGCTTCTATCAAAACGATCCGGCGAAGAAGAGACTTTTCCAAATCGTGAAGCTCGTGGGCCTTCGTAACGGGGCAGAAGAAGCAAGCGCTTTTAATCGGAACCGGCAAACCAGCTTGTTTGATGCGTTCGATGCAATCTTCGCGCTTCCAGCCCAGCTCTCTGAGTGGGTATCTGTACAAGTACTTCGGATCGTCGTATCCTTCCCTATCCTTGTAGCGCTTTTGATCAGCCGGGCTGCAGTCGTACCCTATCAGTTTGATGACCTTGCCACCAGCAGCCCAACAGCGACGAGCAGGCTCCCAGCTTTCCGTCCACCGCTCCTGCGGCGCGATCTTCCATTTTTGACTGCATGAACCATAGCCAAACGTCTTGGACGGCAGTGTACCATTGACCAGGAGGTTAGCTTCCAACGTCCGGTAGGGCGGATAATTTTTGAAATTCTTGGGCTCGTATCGGACAACGTGGAATGGCACGCCCCGTTCCTCAAGCCATGCCTTGAAGATTGGGAGGTACTCATATGTTTGGGGTCGTTCACTTCCGGTGTCGGCGAATAGCGCAACGTCCACGCGTTCGCCATTCTCGACCATGTGTATCAACATCGCTACACTGTCGACCCCCAAGCCAGCGGCGGCCATGACGGGGCTCTCGGCGTCTTCGAAAAAATCCAACTGCGGCGGTCGCGCCGTCAACTCAATCATGTAAGAATCCAAATCGATTGTTGGGTGCGGCTTCAGGCGGCGGCCAGGACAGGGTGGTCCGGTAGGACCTCCTGGTGAATTTCGGGATCGATGATCATGCCGAACTTCGCGCGGTGTTCGTACTCGGCTTCTGCAACAAGGAAGGTCTTTTCCTTGTGAGAAACAGATCGAAACGCTCTGTTTCCGCCGATGGTCGCGGTGATCTTGAGCATGCCATTGCCGGCTGAGCTCGCCGAGATAGACACCCACTTGTCCCTGGATGCCTCAATAAAGGCTTCTTCCTGGAGTCGCATGCTGTCGGACTGCGCGAGTGTCTCGCCAGTCACCGCCATGTACTCGTGAGGCATGTAATTGATGAGGGTGCGCTTGGCGTCGCGACGATCCCGCGTCGTAAACAGCTCCGGGTAATGGTGAGCGACAATAGCCCAGCAGACGTCTTCCTCGTAGAAGCCGCGGGTATTCCTCCACGCCTCGTGGATCTGCTGGTTCCGCTCCTCATCGAGGACCATAAATCCATGCCCGGGAGTATTGTATTTCCAGACCCCTTCTGCGTACTTGTAGCCGTAGTCGGCCGATGAGCCATCGGGGGTGTACGGACCGTTCCGGCCAAAGGAAATGTATTCTCGGGTGAGCGATTTGAGCTCGACGCCGGCCAGATGAATCAAGCGGACTTCCTCGCGGGCGGCATCAAGAGTGTCTTCGAACGCAAGCTGGTACCAGTACGGCTGGCTCTGCAGAATTCCCTCTTCGAGGCGTTGGACACGAAAGCCTGCGTAGTTCCCAGATAGCTCAACGATGCGGAGCGTGTAGCCGGATCCCTCATTAGTGGATTGCTCGATTTCGCGCTCGGTCATAGCGGCTCCTGCTTTTGGGGTTTGTTCTATGGTTTCTCTCCACCGGGTGATTGGAGATGCACAATAAAAAGCCCGCCTGTTCGTGGGAGGCGGGCTCGCGAGGGGGCTGAAGCGATTTCAGAGCTTGGAGTAGCCTCCCTACCGGCCCACTTCGGTTTTCCAAGCCTTGATGTGTCATGACCAACCCACTTGAGAGTGCTTCCTACGGTCAAACCGCTGTGGTTGAATGTCAAAGGATGGGTCGTCGTGCAGGGGGGGGAAGAATGTTGCATAGGCTGAGATTTGCCGCGGCGATTTTGATAAGCTGCTTCGGAGCCTTTTCGGGCGCAGCAGTCGGCGCGACGATAGAACTTGTATCCTGGTCATGTTTTGCTGGTGGCACCTGTGACAATGTACAGCCCGACAGCATTCTGATTAGTGGCGTGATTGAAAAAGGTGATTTCGTTGAATTCGAGAAGGTGCTTGGTGCTGCGCCGGCTCGGGTGTCATCGGTGATCTTGCGCTCACCTGGCGGAAACGTTGGTCTTGCAATGCAGATTGGCCGGGAAGTAAGGGCGCAGCTCCTGAATGTTCATGCTCCGATGATGGATCATGAGGTTTATGCCAACGGGGAGTATGCCGGAGGTGAGAGAGCACGTTGTATCGAGCAGGGGATTCTGGGCTTGCCTGGATCACCTCGGTACAGGAATCAGCCCTGCATCTGCGCATCAGCATGCTTTTTAATCTATGCCGCTGGCGCTTGGAGGAATGAGGGGTATGTCGGAATCCACCGGGCCTATCTCGATCCTCGCACAAATCAGAAGTTGACGCTTGAGCAATCGACCAAAGCGATAAACTCTTTTCGTGAACCCATCTCTCAGTACCTGCGGGATATGAGCGTACAATCAAGGTACATTGATATTATGTTTGGCACTTCATCCCGTGAGATCTATGTGCCCAGCGCGTTGGAGATCCGAAAGGATTTCTTCGGCTATCCGCCAGAAATCTCGGAATGGCTGATGGCGAGGTGCAATACTGTCGCAGAGAAGGAAGCCGACGACACCTTCTGGCGTGACATGCGATCCGGCAAAGCGGCAGACGCGATCTTGGCAAAGAAGGAGCGAGACAGCTGTATCGAAGCTGAGCTCGGGATAGAGCGAGCTGCGCGGCGAATTAAGTTGAGGGAATGGCTCGCAGTCGGCGACCCTGTGGAGTTCTTTGACTGATGCCGTTCTCCTTTTCTCAAGCTCTTACGCGCGGTTCGTTGCACGTCTCAATCTCGCCGCGGAAAACGCCCTTCTGCTGACCATTATCCCAGCGTACAAACACCATGTTCTTGGCTGGGTCGCAGTAGACCGAAGGTCCCCGACCGGTGGCGACCGTCCCAACGGTCCCGAGGGTATCCTTCGGAATACCGGCGAAGAGGGCGGTGCACCGGACGCGCATACCCTGCTGAAAACGTTTGCGGGTCTCAGGCATTGGGCTTGTTCTCGGTGAAGATCACAAAATCAGACCAAGTCTGACCGTCATCGGTGGTGTGCCAGAGCCCATCTACGAACTGGGCGATTTCTCGCTCGCCGTCGGAGCCGACCCGGATTGTCCCATTCGTTGCCTGGACGAATTCGAAGGGACCGTGGTTCTCGCTGAACCGATCTTCGCGGCCGGTTTCGAACCGGATGTACGTGGAGGGTTTACTCTCGGGTGCCGATAGTTCTTGAGAGGACACCTGGCGGACGAGGCTGCGGAGTTCAAAGTAGATCTCGTTCCGGCGCCAGTCGTCTTCACGCACGTTTTCGATGAACCACCAAGTTGCCTGGAGGGCCCGATTGACAGGGGAGAGATCAGGGAGATTGGAAACTCCGGCTATAAACCCTTTGAAGTCCCGTAGGCTGTCCTTGCGGAGCTTGTCGATGAACTGCTGAACCTCGTCGCTCTGATGGTCGTTCAGCAGAAAAAGCAGTTTATCGCGGAGGTCCTCGGAGACCTCAATGACAGGATTGCTCACACCTGATCCTTTGAATATTGGGGTTTAAGGGAAACTGGGCTCGAACAAGAAAGGCCCGCAGCTTTCACTGCAGGCCTGATCTCGATTGACTGGGAAGCGATTTATGAGTTCGCTTGGCGTGTTCGGGGACGGCGGTTGCGAGGCTTCGGAAGAGGGCGGATGCTGTTTAGGAGTTGACGCTGTCCCTGTCCGTCCAGAAAATACCAGACGATCCATGCATTCTCCGGGTTGGGTTTCCCGAGGCTCGCGTTCAAGCGATTGAGATTATCGAACCGCTGTCCTTCAGGCGTGACCCACTGGCCCCCTTTGGCCTTCGCCCGGTAGGTCTTACCCTGCCAGACACGAAAGATCTCGAATCCTTCAGGAAGCGTCAGTCCAGTACCAGGATCCCGGTATCCCACGGAGCCGTCTTGCGCAAAGCAGACCGCCGGGCCGAGCTTCAGGAGACGGCGGAGCATGATATCGACCGTTACCTGGCTGTGTTCCGTAAGCGTGCGGATGGCGTCAGCCACCTGGCCAGAGACCATCAAGGGCTCCTCCGCAGCCTCTTTCTTTGGAACGCGCGGGTCAAAGAGCGGAGGGATGGGACTTGCTGAGGTGTTTTCGGGTTGGGGAGCGAGTGGGCGGCCGAGATTATCCTTTTGCCTGGGATCGAGCAGCTTCTGGAGCTTGCGGATCGAGTGATGAGCCACAGCATGACTGCGGATAATCCCATGGCAGGCTGCGAACGTCATCGCCGCGTGCAAATCGCCGAGTTCTTCTTCGATCCGCACGCGAGCGGCTTTGCCGTGGTCAGGTGTGTCGATCCCGAAGCAGAGGGCATTCCCGGCGACTTGCCCAAGCTCACCAGCCTCACTGATAAGCTTGCCGAGACAGTACGCTTCGATGGCAGTTACCCTGGCGCCTTCATCAATCATGTTGGACCCTGAAGTGTGATGAGGCGGCCTTAGGCCGCCTCACCGAACAACGACATCTGTTCAATGCTGGCCTGCTGCTCGCGTGCCTGCAATCGAGCTTTGAGCTGGGCACCCCATGCGCGATAGACCGGCGGTGGCTCCTTGATCATCGACGCGACCACGACGTTCGCGTGCACGAGAGCCTTGGCAACACCAGGGCAAACCGAGTTGCCAATCATGCGGGTTTGCGAAGTACGCGTGAGTGGCTTACCATCGTGCACGGCCTCCAGGATGTAGTCATCCGGGAAACCCTGACCACGGGCAAGTTCGCGAGGGGTCAGCATGCGGAGTCCGATATCTACCACGACGTATGCGCCCACCGTCACGATCTCGCGATCATCCCAGCAGCCGAACTCCCGCAGGAAATCGGCAACTTTGCGAGCCTTCTCTAAGAGCTCGGGAGCGAGCGGCGGTAGGCCGCCTTTCACATCGGCGAGGCCGAAGCGATCGCGAGTTGTGATCGTGTGAATCGGATCGCTGACCGGGGTGTCCTGGTCAGAGCCGTAATAGGCGACGAGGGACGCTCCCACAGTCCCGATGTGGTTGCCCTGTGCAGTTGCCGTCGGCATCGGATCAGTTGCGGTCGAGGACCGCATGTCCGAGCCCTTCATGTTGATCACATGCGGTGCCGTGACCATGTGGGTCTCGACTACGCCATGACGTGGGGCTCCCGCCATAACCGTGTGGATCGGCTCGTCCGGCATCTGGCCAATGCTGTTCTCCTGGAACTTGGTCAGATGAGCGGCCACGACGCTCTGGGTGCAGCCCTTGCCAACGATTGTTGAGAGGGGCTCGTCAGCCGAGTGGCCGATCACGCCGGTGTTGTTCTGCGCGAGGAACGTGGCGACCATGCCAGTCTTGCCGCCGCCGCCGGCTGTCGCCGCGCCAACAGGCTCATCAGCAGCTGATCCGATAGACGCGCCAAAATGCCGGATCATCGATACGGCTGCTAGCGAGCCTCCATTCGCATCGGGAACGATCGTCGGGGTGGGGCGGTCAATCGGGTAGGTGCGGGGCTCCTGGCCAGCGCGCTCGCCATAGCGGGGCACCAGATAAGGAGCGATGACGGCGTTCTGATCCTTCCGGCTTGCAGTGATCGTATGCAGAGGCTTTTGAGGGGACCGATTGAGGCCGCCCTGCTGAGCATAGGTCATGACCGGCGCGACGAGCCCCATCGGAACGCCACACCCAGGACGCTTTTCGAAGCTATTGGCGGTGACTGTCGGTAGCGGGTCGTTCGCAGCGGATCCGACGGCGCCCTGGCGGAACTTCGTCATGAAGGGCTGTACGAGTGCCTTCTCGCCGCGATTGGCCGCGGTGATTGTGCGGATAGGGTCGCTGATGCTCTCCGACCGATCTCCGCCCTGGTGTGTGAGGGAGACCAGAAACGGTTCCTTGGCATCAATCACGTATCTGCGCACCCCTTTCGCTATGCGAGCTAGGGTGGCACGTTCCAGCGGACGCTTCGTCTGAATGCCAGTCTCAGCCTTGAAGCGCAGTGCTTCAGACTTCGACATGAATATCGACGGGCAGGGACGTTCCCAGTCGATGATTTCGGCGGCCGTGCGCCAGGGCAGGAGCTTGCCGGATTGCACGTCGGCACTCTTGGGGTCACCATGCGTCGGAACCGGCCACACGATGGGCTTACCGTCGCAGCGTGCGACCATGAAGAGACGCTTGCGGATCGTTGGATCTCCAAAATCGCATGCGCGGAGCTCTTTCTTTTCGACGCGATAACCCAAGCGTTCGAGCTTGGAGACCCACTCCGCAAAAGTCTGGCCTTTGCGCTTCGGGCAAGGCATTCCTTCGGGCGTCAGCGGACCCCATTCGGCAAATTCTTCGACGTTCTCAAGAAGGATTACTTTGGGCCGAACGACCTTCGCCCAGCGCACAACAACCCATGCTAAGTCACGGATATTCTTAGCTTTTGGCTTGCCGCCTGCCGCGCGGCTGTGGCTCCGGCAATCTGGGCTGAACCACCCTAGACCGACGGGCCGACCATTCGTATATTTGCGCGGATCGACACGCCAAATGTCATGGCGAACGTGGATCGTTTCAGGATGGTTGGCCTCATGCATTGAGAGGGCTTCGCCATCGTGGTTGATAGCGACGTCAGGCTGGCGTCCAAGCGCCATTGCAATCCCGGTAGATGCTCCGCCACCTCCAGCGAAACTATCTAAAATTAGGCCCCCTACAAGTGCATCGAGTGCACTTTGTTGGTGTTTATGGTTGTCGAATTGCGGCTTTTGGGTGCCGGTCCCCGCTAAGTCGTTGTCATTGTTGGCGGACAGATCCGACATATGGTTGTCGATGTCGGCGTAATTGCTTGTTTCTTCCGCGAGTAGTGCGAGTGCGGCAGCATTTGCGGCGTAGCGAGAATAGGCAGGATTGTTCCCGGACATTGAGAATCCTCAACGGGTTAAGGCAGCAGCCAATGATTTCTGGGGTTTTAGGTTTGGATCTTCTGCTTACGTCAGAGGAGAGGAAGCACTTTCCTCATATCCTCTTCGATCCTGTCGATCAGAGCGTCGTCCTTGCGGTGAAGAACGAAGGCCGGATGAAATGTCGGAATGAGCGGAGCATCGCAGGCGCGTGTGCTCAGGGTCTGGCCGCGGTTCTCTGTCAGGCCTTCCAAATGGGCGATGCCCCAAAGCGCTGTTGAGCCCATCGCCAAGATCGCCTTCGGCTTCATCTCACGCAGAAGGCGCCAGGTAGCTCGTAGATCTGCCGCAAGATCCTCAAGCAGATAGCGGCCGCGATAGGAAGGCAGGTTGGGGTTGGCGATCGTCTGGTCGAGGGTGAAGAAATTCAGAATATCGTTGTTACGACGCTTGCCGTCCTGATTGGCACTCCACGCCGGCTGGTGAGCGAAGCAATTCGTGATGAGTGTCTCGTCGCGGTTGATACCGACACGCTCGAGGACCTTATTGAGCAGATCGCCGGCCGGTCCAGTGAATGGGACGCCATTGATGATCTCCTGGCGCCCAGGGGCCTCCCCGATAATGGCAAGGCCATTCCAGGAAGATGTCGGGAGTTGGGGGCTGATGGGCCCGGCTTGCGTTCCGGGTGGGAGATAACTGCGCATGGCTTTATTGGTCCTGCCATCTGGGTTCGGGCTTGAGTTTTAGCCCGTTCACAGGTGATCTCAGAGTGTCTGGTTTTGGGGTTTGCCACCAATCTGGCTTACTGGTTGCCATGGCTAATTCAGTGAACCGTGATGGGCGCGAGAAGACCTTTGAAATGGAAGATCTTCTCCACTTCGGCATCAGCGACAAACGGCTCGACCTTATGAGTGGAGCCTTCCTGCCTGACTGGGAAGTAACCAGTAACGCTGCTGCTATCCGTATAGGCACCGAGAACGACAACGAGCTCGCTGGCGCTGGTTTTCGGGTCCTCGAAGTATGCCGGTGTCACTATGGCATAGGACGTTGCCTTGTGAACCCGCAGGATCGATGCGTAGCTGTCGCGGAGGTACTCGTTGACGGTATCCTCATCGTCACAGCTGGAGGTGATCTCCTCAACGAGGTCAGATGCAACGCTGATCGAGCGGATCACGTCCTGGGGATCAAGCATCAGCATCGTATGCTGCAGCTCATGCTTATTCTGCACAAGCTCCAGCACCTTCTCGGCTGCGCCTGATATTAACTTTTTCAGTTCGGCGTCGTCAGCCATCAACAAACTCAAATCGTAAATCGTTGATGTCAAAAATGAACTTTTACGCGCAACAATTCAAGCGTTTGCAGGCCGGATCAGGCCGCTATGCCAAAGGAAATTGGGATAGGATCGAAGCGGGTTTCTCTCCAAAGGCGAATTAACAATTCGGCACGTTCACAAACGATGGCGTTTCTCAGGATTTCGGCTCGGCTATGAGCGCCTATTCTCCTCAGGATGGCTTCCGCCGCGGCCTGCTCGGACAGGTCTGGTGAGCGGGAGGCTTTCTCAATCAGGCCGGCCGGGTCGTGGTGCTTCCCAAGCCAGTGGCGAAACTCGTCCTCTTTGCAGAGGAGAACAATCCTCTGCATTGTTTTCCGGCGCTGTTCAGGGGCGTAACCAGTATGGTCGACGTCGTCGGTCGGATCGGGCTGGGCTGATATCCTGATTTGCGTTCCTCTTTTCGAATAGAGGATCTCGTTGGCAAGAGAATTCGGAAGAACTGCGAACGCAAGGGAGACCAAACCGTTTCCGAGATCACTGATTGGCAGCCGCTGGGCTTTCGTTGCGCCCATGAGCGGACCAGTATCAGTGATCACCGCGACGGCGAGCCTAAAGTTGCTGCGTGCGGGAGCGAACTTCAGGTCGTCGGGAATGTCAGCCGGCCGAACCGCAACGGTAAACGAGAACAGTCCGTCGCCGTTATCCTTCGTGGCCCGTTTCTCACCCAAGAAGACTGAGGTGGGCCTATCAACGAAAATGGCCGGCTGGGACCGGCCATCTTGGGGAGGGGAGAGATAGTTCATCATCGAGAGCACATCCTCTGTCATTTGTGCCCCTGGACCTCGTCTATTCGAGACCGAAGTCTCGACCTCTCCTTCTGCCGAGTGCAGGCATAGATGAATCATCCATGCGCTCTGCCGATCCGAACAATTTGAGAGCCTGATCGATGACGCTCCGGGGATTTTGCTTTGTGCCGAACGGGAGATAGTCCTTGAGGACGTTTACCTGAGCCTTATCCTGAGAGACGGCTGCTGCGCGTCCAGCTGGAGATGGATTTGGAACCTCCGCTCCAAAGAAATAGGAGGAGGCCTCCTGACGGACATAGTTGCCGGCCGAAGCGAATCCCATGTTGTCGAAGAGCTTTCCGGCTGCGCCGAAGATGCTTGTTCCGGCACTGGAGACGGCTGAGCCGATTGTCTGGCCGACGGAAGTCTCGCCGATACGGTCGGACAGAGACTTCCCGGTGATCGCATAGAGGCCAAGGTCAACGGCATCGTAGGCCAAGAGAGCGGTTCCGATCCCCGGGATCATTCGTGAACCGGCTTTTGCGGCAAAGCGAGCGGCAACCTTTGATGAGATTTTGTCGGCAGCCCAATCCGTGGCTGACCCTACGCCCTGGGAGACAAGTCCAAGAGCAGCATCTGAAACAGTTTGGCGATCCATCAGCATGATCAATCCCTTTCGGCTCCGGAGTAGCGGCCCGGAGCGGGAAGCTGCCTAAGGGGCGGAGCGATTGCTTTTGGCGGAGGGGGCAAACTCGCGATGAAGGCGTCGATTGCTGCGGGATCGGCGGAGACAATCTCGCCCTCCTTTCCCTTTTGGGACCTTTCCGCATGCTTCTTGTGCGAGGCGTATCCCGCCTTCAGCCCTCGGATGAGCCCAGCAGTTCCTGCAAAGGCGATATCCGCAGCTTCCGTGTTCAGTTCCTGGGAAGCGGAGTTCAGGTTTTCGCGCCCAGGGTCATTTGCAGAGAGCGCCGCATTCTTCAAAGACCTTCCGACCTTGCGCGCCTGGTTCGCAAGGGTGTGGTTCGGGCGCGACTGCTCCCGTTGACGATCGTTTACCTCGGGCTTGTCGCGCGCTTCCTTGGACTTGTCGTCGCCTGCGGCCTCCACTGTCGCCGTTCGAAGGCTTGGTCCAGTAGTCCAGCCATGGGACCAGTCACCATAGATTTCGGAAAGCCGCACAGGGAGATTGTGCCTGGTCTGGTTGATCTGGTCTTCGAGGCTGTCATCGTCCATCGCAGGCGCTCCTAGTCACTGGAGGCCGCTATATACCACAGAAATCCGAATTAAACATCAGGTTCCGAGACGGTGAACCTGAGGAGAGGTCGCCATAAGGGGCGCGAGAAGCGTCCGGCGTTTGGCGCTGGATGACTTGGACAGGGCGACGCGCAACTGGTTTCGTTCATCGATGATGACGCACTTTTGGCGCGCTCGGGTGATCCCGACGTTGAGCATATTGCGGTCAAGCATGTTCGCATTGCCCGGATCCGCAACAACGATAGAGGTATGGAATTCTAAGCCTTGCGACTTGTGGAAGGTGATGCAGTAGGCCTTGGACAGGGTGCCTGTGGCCCTAAGGTCGAATTCGGCCACAACTCCTGCATCGGTTACCACACTTATGGTGCCTTCACTGATGTCCGCGATAGTTCCGGTTTCACCATTGAAGAAGTCCTGATCACGATCGTTCTTTAGCTGCATGACCCGGTCCCCGACGGCGAATTCCCTCCGGCCGGTGATAGCGTCATTGATCGCCTTTGTCCCAACTGGGCCTTCATGACGGGCGGTGAGCACCTGGACATTGTCTACGCCCACTGCGTTTTTGGCCGCGTGCCAGGCCTTGGTCACAGCCAACAGCGTGTCCTTGGGCCCTATCGTCTGGGTATAGAGGATGTCGGGGCCGACCATGGGCATAAGCCCCTTCATGACCCGCTTACCTGAGCTGGGGATCGTAGATCCTGCTCCCGAGCGATGATTCGTGTTTAGGATGACGGAGGGGACCGCCCCCGAAGCAAGGAGGGCTTCAATCGGTTTGCCTCGGCCAATCGGTGCGATTTGCTCCGCATCGCCAATGATAACGAGCCTCGCCGATGGGCGCAGCGCACGGAGGAGGGCAAGGACGAGGGAGTTCCCGACCATGAAGGCCTCCTCCAAGAAGATGAGCCCTTCATCGAGTGGGTTGTCTTTGTTTCGTCCAAACGTGCCATCGATGTACTCGAGCCGGTTGTGGAGCGTGTCTGCGGCCAAACCGGTTTTCTCGTGGATCGTCCTGGCGATCCGGGCGGGAAGGGAGAGGCATAGAGGGACAAGGGCTTGGTCTGCCTCCATCAGGATCGATGCAATGATCTTGATGATGGTCGTCTTCCCGGTTCCCGGTCCGCCGGAGATGATCGTGGTACGGTGAGTGCAGGCGGCTATGACGGCCTTGACCTGGCTGTCGTCGATCTGCGGGATACCCAGACGCGTAGCGTGGCGGATTACATCCGCAGCCGTGACCGAGAAGGGTATCGTTCCAAGCCGCTGCTTGACCTCACTCGCTATGGTTGCTTCCTCATAGAACACCCGATTGAGCATCGCTCGCCGGATACCATGCAGGCTTAGCTCTACGATAAGGCCAGTTTCAAGGGCTTGGCGCCACGCCCACTCGATCTCCTGCATGGATGCGCCGGACGTCGTCGCCATCCGGTCAAGAATCGTCTGGCTGTCAGCGAAGGTGTGGCCGGCCCGCTCGAAGTGATCGAACGCTTCGAGGATTGCGGCTCGGAGCATGCAGCGCCGGTCTGCGCTTTCCGCGGTTCTCCGCCAAAGACGAGCGGCCTTGTCGAAGGAGACGGCGTCGATCTCCGCGTAAAGGCGGAATGGGTCGGTTGCCAAGACGAACGGGAGCCGCCCACCATAGTAGGCTTCCAATGTGTCCTGCAGCTTCGGGCTTATTCCACAAGCATGGAACAAGATCTTCCGGGCTTTACGGGACAGCCAAAGCTCCGGCTGGTCGAGGTCTTCGTAATCTCTGGTGTCTTGGCAATAGCGGTCGATATCAGCGCGTGACAGCCTGATGTGCATTTCAGTCCTGAGCTAGATCTTGTGTTGAAGCCGACCTGCGTCAGGCGAGTCGGCTATCTGACCGGGGTGTGAGGAAGGTGATGATAAGCCCAGTCAGAAGGAAGAATACCGTTACGACGGCAACAGCAACAGTGAGAGGGACAAAGCGGGCGAGCACCACGATCGGTGCAGTGATCACGGTCAGCGTGACAAGTCCGTTGAAGACGAACCTCATCCAATAGCGAACTTCCTTCATGGAGGCTGCGATGAAGAGGGCTGCAAGGATCACGACAAGAACAAGGAGAATGGGATAACGCTCGTTGATCGGGAGAAGCGTGCCGACCACGTATCTTGCCGCGAAGTCAGGCAAGTACGGGGCAGCGATCTCAACCAGGAAGATGAAAGCGAGCGAGGCGCTCTTGAAGCTGTTGGCAATCGCAAATGGTGTGCCGCGCATGGGAACCAACCCTTTTGGGTTTTTATGTGTGCTTATAACCCGACCTTTATGGTAAGAGTTATACCGACCTTCCAACGCATTGCAAATCTTGATTTGCGAAGTTGAGTTCCGCCAAGTTGTCGAAACTTTCCCATGGAGCCTTGTCGCTGATGAACGCCGTAGCCAAAATTAGAGCCGTCCAGGATGAGCCGAAAACCAAGTGCAGCGTGATTTTCCTCAGGAACTCTGACGGCGCCCCTTTCATCCACCACTTCGAGATCTCGGAGCGCGAAATCCAGCAGGGGCGGATCTATGACTATATCCTCGCGTGTTGGGGCTCTGTGGCAGACTATCAGAACCTAAAGCCTGCTCTCTGTCGCCGTGAGGAGCCCACGGGTGATGGATTTCTGGTGACCTACCCGAGCCTCTGCCAGTATGTCGAGCGAAAGCTCCTCGAGGAGGAAACCTCTCGGACCCATAGGGCCTAAGCCATGAGCTGGTTCGAGTCCTCCGGCACCCGGGACAGAAAATACCGCCGCCGCGCTGAACTGGCCCTGTTGGGCGTAATCGGGGTGGTGGGATACCTGAGCCTCACGTTCTTGACGTCAACCGGGGGCGAGTTGGTGATCAGAGTTGTTTTAGGCCTTTCAGTCGTAGTTCTGTTCGGGCTGATTGGCTTGCTGTGCTGGCAAGCGCGGGAGCCTGAGGCCCGCAGAAGACTGGTTGGGCTGGTACGCCACGCACAACCGAGGCGACCTAGGGGGCCAGACGAGGACACGAAGGGCGAATAAG
This sequence comes from Microvirga yunnanensis, assembly GCF_025460875.1. Classification (NCBI taxonomy): domain Bacteria; kingdom Pseudomonadati; phylum Pseudomonadota; class Alphaproteobacteria; order Hyphomicrobiales; family Methylobacteriaceae; genus Microvirga; species Microvirga yunnanensis. The sequence continues at coordinate 37,506 of NZ_JAMXFI010000001.1, read as the reverse complement.
AAAAGGGGGCGGCCGGCGGGCCGCCCCCTTTGTTTTGGTCATACTACCGGATGCTCCGAGCCTTAAGGGCCATCACTCCGCCATGGACCGAAGCGACGATCCTGCTGATGATCCGGCTCTCGAAGGTGCCGAGATTAAGCCGCAGGAGCACGGCCGCGACCGTGATTGCGGTGCCAGCGGAAGCCTCGATCGAAAACTCGGCGAACTTGTAAAGGCCCAGCGCAAGGAGCGCGGCAACTACGAGAGCGCCGATGATGTGTCCGACGATCTCCGGCAAGCCGGCGAGAAACCGGTCTTCCAGCTCGTCGAACTCGTCGTAGCTCTTCCAGAAAACACGCCAGAAGAACGGCGCGAGGAAAGCGAGGATGATGGCGAAGATGAACATGTGATGATCTTTCTTTTAGGGGATTCTAGCGTCCCGATTTTCACACTTCACTAATCAGCAATAACATTTCAAAACAGTCACCAGTGATCTCTGCCCCATAAGAGTTTCCCGGGCCTGTTGTTGTCAACCTAATTCAAAAATCAAAAGCCCTCGCGCCAGCCGGCCGAGGGCTCTTCTTGATTATAAAACGATGTGGCTAGGGGCCAGCGGAGAAGGCTCTGACCGTCTGCGTGGTCGAAGCCGCCCCGGGGATGTTCGGAATCCCCTTGGCGCCCCCAAGGGAATTCTTCGCGGCACCTTTGAGGAAATCCCAGACCTTGGGACCGGCAAACCCGGCTCCCCTGCCTGCCAGGCCTCCAGCGCCGAGGGCAACTGTGCCGCCCAGAGAGGCCGCCACACGGGCTCCATGCATGATGCTCGAGACAGCGCCCGCAGCGAACGAGTTTTCGCCGGCCATGCCCTGGTAGCTGGATATCGATGCGGCAAGGCTGGGGGCGGCCCGCATAATCGAAGCGGCCATTGTTGCGGTAGCAAAGGAATAGATCAGGAAGTAGATGGCGTTGCCCATTCCCTGTGCGCTGCCGATCGAAATAGCGGTCGGATTACCCGCCTTCTCAATTCCCTGGGCGAGAACGAAGAGCACGATAGCCGACAGGAGGCCCGACATGACGAGCAGAATTGAACCGTAGAAGAAGCTCCGGAGAGCATTGGTGAATGTCTTCTGGGTGGTCTTGTAGACCCACGCATACGCAAGGAAGGGAGCGAAGGCCACGAAAAAGCCCATGCGAACCAGCGCCTCTACGATCTGGAAGGCGAAGAGCAAGAGAGCCAGCCAGTAAAGCCCAAAGACGATGAAGAAGAAGATCGAGAGGGCGAAACTGACTATTGTGCTCCTTGCTGAGGAGTCAGCCGTTTCGATTTTGCTTGCTGGTTCCGAACCTTTCTTGATTGCTTCGTTGACGGTCAGATGGACAGCGCAAACCAGCTTGATCACGCTCTCGCCGGCCCGGATGATTTCCTGATCGGTTCCGCTGATCCGATCATACCGGCACACACCGGTGGATTTGTTGTTCTTGAAGGCGTTGTTTCCAACATTGGCCAGCTTTGTTCCGAGTTCCCCACCGAGAGACATGGACGGCACGAGAACATAGGGGCGGACGATTTCGGTGTAGACGGATCCGGTTCCAATGAGCGTGATCACGAAGGTAAACCGCATTACCAGCCAGAAGATGTCGTTCCATCCGCCCGACCGGGAGATCCAGAACAGCCTGCCGGCGATCAGCAGCGCAAAGACGATGCTGAAGATAAGCCCCATGAGCTTTGCTGCCTCCGTGCCGAACTTGTTGATGAGAGCGGGACCGATGCGGCCGGTGATCTCAACAACGCGGGCGACGCCGTCGCAGCCCCAGCATTCCTGAACCTGGAGATCCGGGCGAGAGGACAGATCGGAGGTGTCGGTTCCCTCCGCGATGTTCTGGAACGGGTCGGAAACCTCGGTAGGGGTAGAGGCTCCGTTCCGCATCTTCTGAGCCATCGCGCAGATCGTGGTTCCGTTGATGTCTGAGAAGCCGGAGCATTTGCCGGACTGAACCATCCTTTGACAGTTGCCTGTACCAAGCTGAATGCAGGCCATGATCATCGCGCCGTCGACCGGCTGGCCGTCGAAGGTCCCCATTTGTTGAAGCTGGCGCACGACGGCAGTGTTGGCTCCTTGGTTGGTGAAGTTGGCCCACACCCTTACCTGCTCGTCTAAGCCTGCGTTCGCATATTCCTCGGGCGTGTAGCCGGCGGCAGCCAAATTGGAGCGGTTGAGCTGAAAAACGCCTGTGCAGCAGCTACCGTTATAGATGCCGGCATTACCTGAGGATTCGAACATCCCGAGGTTGCCCATCTGGTCGGCATACTGCCGCAGGCTCGGATTGAGATTGGAGTTGCGAACGGCGTTGGCGATGTCGCTGGCCGAGTAATTCGTCTTGGGACCGAGTTGCGACTTCCCAGCCCAAGCCTCTGACATGAAGCCGACATATCCGACCATGAGGATCGCCAGGAAGGCAATCCAGCGTAAGGGGGCGCTCATTCTCATTCAGCCGATACCGTGGTTGCGTTCTCAAATCATCGGCCCTTGCACAAAAAAAGGGCCGACGCCATATCGTGGGTTACCACGGCGTCAGCCCTCTTTCTATCCGGATATGCTTTTTATTTCGCCATATTGGCCTTTTACTTCGCCTCGGTTGTTACCCGATCTTCACCGTCGCGGTGCAGCCGTTGAGTGGACGGCCGTTTCGAAGAGCGCGAACAGTGACGGTCCGTTGCTTTGGGTCATAGGCGGCGTAGGTGGCGTTCTTGCGCGGGTCGAGGCCAGAGGGATCGCCTGGCGGGACAACAAGGAAGCAACCCGTAGTCCGTGTGGTCTTAGAGCCGCTTGGGCCGGTAACCACAACCCGCAGAGGGCAGATCCCGTGGAGGTCCGTGCTCGATGCCGAGTTCGCGCCGTTATCACACCGACGAGCGATGTTGATCAGGCTGACGGTGATCTGTTCCTGACCATCCGTGAAAGTGTGGGACAGGAACTCGGCCGGAGCGTTGCCGGTCTTAAAGCGGGGATCCTTTAACTCATCGCGGAAATACCGGTTGTTGTCGGCAATAAGGTCACCCCAGATCTGCAACATTGCGGGGGGCGCAGCGGACGGCGTGGTCAGATTGTTGTAGGTCAGGACCTGCCAATCCTGAGCCAGAGCAGCGCCGGACAGAGCGAAGGTCGCTGCGAGAAAGGTCAAAAGGGTCTTCATCATCGTGGATTCCTACCTGGGGAATTAAAAGGTCATATCCTCAACTCCTGCTTCGGGAAAGGAAGCAAGGGCATTGCTCTAATGGAACTGCTTGAACGTGCACAGATTGGCTTCGATGATATCGTTAATGTAGACGTTCGGGCGCCGTTCTGATCCGTCGTTGGTTCGATTGATCCGGCTTTTGGCATAGCTGATCAGAAGGCTGAGCTTGGCGCGGGTCATCGCCACATAGGCCAAACGCCGCTCCTCCTCAAGGTCGGTATCGGGGCGAACGACAGGGAAGATCCCTTCCTCCCAGCCGACCAGGTAGACATAATCGAACTCCAGGCCCTTGGCCGCGTGAATCGTGCCGAGCCAGACGGCATCATCGACAGAGCTGTCCGTCTCCAGCAAACTCATCGAGTCGACGAAATCCTGGATGTTCGTCTGCTCCTTGGCATGGAAGAGGTACTGCTCGACCCGCTCCTCGATGGCCGAAGCCTGCTTGCGGAACTGATCGGCCTTTTTGCGGTCCGACTGGTTCTCGGCCTTCTCGCGGAGTTCCTGGACATGTTCTTTGATGCCGCACTCAGCGATGACCTTCTGGATTACTTCGTCGAGCGGGACACCAAGGCGGTAGTCGTCACCGATCTCGTCGATGAACTCGATGAAGGCCTTGACCTTCTCAATGGCGGCCTTGCGGATAGCGCCATTCCGAATCTGGTCCGCCAGGATGTCGATCATCGGAAGCTCGGTGATCCGGGCGGTATCCGACAGCTTCGCGAGGCTCTCCTTGCCGAACCCTCTGGGTTTGGCGTCAATCGCATATTCGAAGGCGGCGTTGTCGCAACGATTCAGCATCAGGCGGAGATACGCCGAGAGGGTCTTGATCTCCGCAGTCTGGTTGTACTTGCGCCCTGCCGTAACGGTGAAGGGGACTCGGCGCATGGTCAACGCCGGCTGGAAGCCGTTGAGCTCCATGGAGGCGCGGGAGATGATCGCAATCTGGCTCGGGCGGATCCCGGCTTTGAGCTTGCGCTCGATGTCGTCGACGATCCAGGAGACCTCCCCCCGATCTTCCGAGAATTCATGGACGAGAACAGGGCTACCCTGGGTCCCCTTGGTAAAGAGGGCCTTGCCGTGGCGGCTCTCGTTTCCGGCGATCACATGGTTCGCGGCATCAAGGATGGCACGGGTCGAGCGGAAGTTCTGCTCCAGGCGAATGATCCGGGCACCTGGGTAGCGGTCGGCGAAACTGAGAATGTTGTCGATGTTGGCGCCCCGGAAGCTATAGACCGATTGGTCGTCGTCTCCGACGCAGGTGAAATAGCAGCCCTGCCCGTGGTCGGTGATCAGGTCGAGCCATTCCTGCTGAATGTCATTGGTGTCCTGATACTCGTCGACCAGGACGGCACGCCAGAGTGTCTGATAGTACCGGCGAACGGCCTCGTCGTCGCGCAGAAGGTCCCGGCACTTGATCAGGATATCGTTGTAATCAACCGCGTTCATGCGCTCTTTGGAACGCTCATAGCGGTGGTACATCTGCTCGATTCCGTGAGGCGTCAGGAATGTGCCGCGGTTAAAGTTCGGCGGGAAGCCGCGACCGGTTTTCTTGGCCTCGATGCAGTCGAGGATGAACGCATAATCGACTTGGCGGCGGGAGTCGGTGGAATCCGGGGGAACAATGTGCTCGCCATAGGACAGGCTGGCATAGCAATCCTTGACGACGTTCTTCTGGTCGTCAGCGTCGAGGACGGAAAAGTTGGACTCCAGCCCGGCGCGATCGGCATTGTCCCGGAGGAGGCGAGCCGAAATGGCGTGGAAGGTGCCGACGTCCATGGCTTTCGCCACCGGGCCCATCATGGCGGCAAGACGGTGTTTCATCTCCTGGGAGGCTTTACGGGTGAACGTAACAGCCAGGACCTGATGGGGCTGAACTCGCTGGGAGCCCACGAGAAACCCGATGCGGGAGGTAAGGGACTTCGTTTTGCCAGTTCCGGCGCCGGCCAGGATCAGAAGGGGATGAATCCCGTGGGTGACGGCAGCCTCCTGGATCTCGATGAGGCTGGTAAGGGCTTTGACGCGGGATTCCTCAGCATCGAAGACCGCAGCATGCCCAAGGGAGCTATGATCTTCGATCTCGGAGAAAACATCGTCCTCCAGAGCATAGTCGGGGGTTGAAGGCAGGAACGGGGTCTCGGACTCGTCGAGATCAAACTGATCAAAGGGATTGGCAGAAACGAGATCGAGAGACATGGGAACCCATCCTTCTAACCTCCGGTGGGCTCTAGGGCCCTCTCGGGACTTCGTACGGCGACTTTTTGGGTGGCGGGCTCGTGGCGTGCCTCTGTGCCGATAAGCGCGATGAGGCGGCCCGCCCTGACAGCGACGTCAGGACGTTTGCCAGCGATGTCGATGAATCGGTAAACCCGGCCGCCCACGTTCACCGCGCCCTCCGGAGTCAGTGCTCCGATGATCACGGTGTCCGCTGATCCTGTATCGGTGGTCGGGTGGACCGTCTTAGTCTCGAAATCGACAAAGACGATCCGGCCCTCGGCCGTCAGAACTTTTGGGGTTTGGGTTCCCGCCACTTTCAAATCTCGATTGAACCGTCACGCCAAAGCGCTGCGAGCTGCGGCGCAATCACCGCTTTTGCGCTTCCGTTGCCCTTGAACTCGATTCCGGCAATTTCTTCACCGTCGAACCGGAAACGGACGATCAGCTTGTTGTCACGGTCGACGATGTCTGCACTGCGACGGGCCAGATCCTTGCCGTTCGCGTCATACTCTTTCAGGACGTGAGCGCCCATCAGGCCGCCTTCGGATGGCTCGGCTATGGAAATGCGCTTCAGGGTGAACTGGTCGCCAAGCTGCCGCTCGAGGCTGGAGATGATGCTGGCTGGCGTCTGCTGGCCTTCAACGGCGTATTGCTCGACGACCACTTTGGTAACGACGACGCGCGATCCTGAGTCATTGGGTTTGGGCTGGGGGACCATAGCTAGGAAACCTTCACGTGGCTTGTTGGAGGGGTGGGAAACTCGATCCGTCGAGGAGACGAGGCGAAGGGTCATGCGGCAAGCTCGCTGGGAGCAGCCAGCTCGGGATTCACTTCCGCCGCGTCGGCGGGAGCAAAATTGAAACGATTGAAGTGGTTGCCGCGCTTGATGGAGATGTAGGGAGATCCAGAATCCCCCTCATTGTCCGCGCGATACTGAAGACGGCCGCTCAAGGTAACCCAGTCGCCCTCTTTGAGAACGCCCTGGATCTCATCGGTGATGATTTCCTTTGAGTAGACCACGATCCGGTGGTTCTCGTCCTTTTCCACGACAGAGGCTTTCTGAGAGCCCTTTCCCTTGGTGAAGGACGCCTTGGTCGTGAGGGTAAACTCAGCAATCATCCCTCCCGAACCGTCGAAGGATTTAATGCTGATATCGCCCTTCACGATCCCGCAGAGGGAGATTTGATTAAGCCAAGACATGGCTTTCTCCGTTGATTCGCAAATCAAGAAACTTGGTAGCTCATAATCCGTGTATACCCCGCTCAAGCGCGAAGTGTAATGCAGAAATAACGCTTCTTATTTCGTGCGCCGGATTAGATGGTTAATAGTCGCGGGGATCACACATCCCTGGCAAAGCGCCGGCGGGATTTGGAGCACAAATCGATCCAGCGGGCCTCGTCGGCCTTGTCGTAGGAGACGCGGCGAACGTTGAAATCAATGGTGACAGACCGGCGGGAGATTGTGGCGACGAGCGCAACGCGCTGATCCTCGATTTTCTCCGGATCTCCATTCCAGTCGCGATCGGCAACTGTGTGGGAGAAGGTGACGGACTTTGTCTCCGGGTCAGAGCGGAGGAGGGCCGCTGCGGCACTGGCGAAAGCCTCAACCAGGGCCAAGGCTCGCATATCGGCTCCGTCGAAGCCGGTGAAATCGGGATCCGTGCCAATGGCGCGCTGATAGACCCGACGGGTGACATGAACCGAGCGGCCATCCCATTCACCTACAGTGAAGAAAGCCTGCTGGCGGGTCTGAACATCCTGCATCATGGTCTGCCTCCTTTGAAACGAAAAAGCCCCGGCCGAGGGCCGGGGCTGATGGTCACCAGATTGTTAGAAGAGGTTACATCCCGACCCCATTTTGCTGGGCCCTGGCAACCACACGGAATTTGTCATTGGCTGCCAGCTTAGAGAGCTTCGTTTCCAACTCGCGCTTGTCATTGTCCGCGAGGGCAACGGAGATCTCTTCAGGGGATTTAGCACTTTTTTGCTCGTACTCGCTTGGGTGCCTCACAACTCCATACTTGAGAGCAATCTGAGCCGCCGTCAGACCATTGAGGTCGTCGCGGGTCAGAGTGTTGGCCTTTCCGGCTTCAACGTTTTCGATGAACGCCCCCATTTCGCCGGTCTTCATGATGACCGTGGCCGGACGAGAGAAGGACGCAACGCGAACCATCGGGCTGGACTGTGGGTCCATGCCACCGTCAGCGTTGTAGCCGTTGCTCTCGAAGACTCCGTCCTCACCCTGGAAGCCGACACCCACCGGGCTGATGGTGTTTCCGCCGCGGCCGGTCTTGGCCGTGATGGTTCCCATTTCGCGGGTGAGGGCGACATTCGCCGTGAAATTCAAGAACTCCTCAGGGTTCGGCGAGAGGGTGGCGACCGGACGGGTCTGACCGGACTCAACCGCGATTAGGGCTGACACGTCCTTGTCGTTGGCGGCGGCGAGCACGACGCTCTTCGCCGTCTCGGTAGCCATCTGCAAAACCTTGGTCCGGTTCGCAGCCATCTCGTTCTTGCCAAAGCCCTGGGCTGAGACCATGGAGCCGCTGCCGTTGTTGATGGCATCGAACAGAGCGTCGACAGCCTTGTCGGACAGACCCGAAGCGTCCCGGTCAGGGGAGAATGCCACGAACTTCGCCCCATGCTTCGAAGCTGCCTCGATCACAGCCTCACCAATGCCCTTTTCGGCGGTGGTGTGGATGATCGCTCCCTTGTCACGGGCCTCGACGACAAGCTGCTCGATAGCGCCCTTCGTCTTTGCTCCGATCTCATTGTCGTGACCGATGATCGCAACAGCGTTGCCTACAGACGGCTCTCCGTAGACCACGACAGGCAGGGCGCGAGCCTTGGCGAAGTCCGACGTCAGGTCATAGCGCATATCGTTCTGCTTCGCTGCCTCAACCTTCATGGATGAAGCGAGAAGCAGGGCCTCCAGAGCGGCCGGGTTGCGAAGCTTTTCGACACCACCCCGGAGGGCAGCAGCGACCGGGCGAAGGGATGCCATTTCCTCCTTGCTGAGCGTCACGACGTTCTTACCGGACCGCGACGCGAACTCGACCACATCGCCCAAGGTCGAGAATTGCTTCTGAATGACCTCGAGGTTCTTGATGCCGCACACTTGGGCCAGAGCGAGGCTGTTGACCGTGGCGATGGTCTTCTGCTCCGGGCTGATGCCAGGAGTTTCCGGATTGATGAGACCGGCAGCGCAGCTCTGGATTTCACGGCGAGCTCGTTCCTGAGGGGTCGGAGCACCCATGACGGCAGTCTTGTAGGCTTCCTCCAAGTTGACCGGAGCGCCGGCGTTGTCCCGAACCTCGATCTGCTTGCCCCCTTCGACACCGCGCCGGACGTGCTGGCAGGTGTTGTAGTCGTTCTGCTCAAGCCCGAAGACGGCGACCTTGTTGGAGATGGACTGGGCGACCTGCCAGCCGATCATACGGGCCTGGTTGTCGGATTTGCCATCCGGATGCAGGACGATGAGCTTGCCACGGGCGGCGCGCTGACCCTCACGGGAGTACAGATCAAAGGCTTCATCCGGGTTGGACGGGTTCGGCACAGTGATTTGCATCTTGCGCTCGTTGAACGACTTGGCGCCGTTCTCCCCGACAATCTTCATCCGGGTGGTCTTGGCAGAGACCGTGGCGTTGATCACGCCAAAGCCGTTCTTCTCGGCCGCCTCAGTCAGAGCCTTATAGGACTTGGACTTGTCATCCACGGTGACGACGAGGCTGGTGCGGGTGTGGGGCGGAAGAGCCTTGTTGGCCACCGCGATTTGAGCCACGTAGTCATTGATGGCGCCGGCATTCTTATAGAAGCGGGAGCCTTCAACGGCGACCGTCGGGAACTTCAGCCCGCTGGTTTCGGGGCCGAAGAGGGCAGGGCGGATCGTCATCTTCACCGGGACGATCTTGCCGTCCTCGGCCTTCTTGTAAGACGCCATCTCGACCGGGCGGGAGAAGTCCTCCCGGATCTGCTTGGCGGCGTTCGCGATTGCGGTGCGGGATGGCACGTTCGGACCAGCCGAGGCTGCAAACGAGACCCAGGCTTCGGCAATCAGCGCCTGCTGACGGGAAGCCATGACGAAATCAGTCCGGTCCATCTGCTGCGAGGCGTGGCGGCCCATGGCAGCCGTGATCGCATTGCGCTCCAGGCCGCTCTTCTGAAGGTCGGCCAGGGCCTGCTTCTGGCTCTGGAAGAGGTCTGAGGCGAGAACCTCCTTGGCGAGCGCATTGAGGTCAGCCGTGAACCTGTGCTTCTCGGCCCGGTCAGAGCCGCTTGCCACCAGCTGGTCGTAGTTTTCCTTCTGCTTGTCCATGTCGGTACGCAGGATCCACTCGGGGCGGTCCTTGGTGCCGTCGAGGACGCCCATGGCGGCATTGTCGATGAAGGCCGCGAACATGCGGCGCTCCTTCTCGTCAGAAATTACCTCGGAGATCATCGAGCCGAGGCGCAGGCGGTTGTAGACGGCCTGCTCAAAAGTCTCGTTGCCGACAAACGGGTCTGCCGCCTGCTGTGCCGGGGCTTTGCCCTCCGGAGCGAAAGAAGAACGAAGGATCTGGCGGGTCATCTGCTCGCGGCGGTCCGCGGAGACATCCTTGATGTTCCCGAGCTCATCCTCGTCATCTTTGAAGGGAACGGTCGTATCGGCATAGATATCGCCGACAGCCTTGTTAAGGGTGCGATAGGCCTGCGTGTTCCGGAGGCGAACAACCGTCGAGTCGCTGTCATCAGTGATGATGTGGCCCTGAGCGGTACCGATCGCCTCATTGACGAGCCGGGTAAGGACCTGATTGGTCTGGGCTACCGTGAGGTTCTTCGGCATCAGGTCCGTCAACTGGCGCTTGGCCATCGTGACATTCATGGTGCCTTCGATCTGACGGGGGGTCAGGTCGACGTCGCTGGCCTCAAGAGCCTGATTGGCACGGTCGCGCACCTGGCCACGGCCCTGCTCGGCCGAGAGGACGCCACGGGTGGCGACAGCTGCGATGGTGCGAAGCTCATTCCAGTAGGAAGCGCGAGCAAGCTCGTTGTCCTGGGTCAGGGACTGCTCGATGTGGAATGCGAAGGAGGCAGCCTTATCACGGTCGCTGCCGAACTGCGGGCGGTTGGGGTCCTGGATCGGGTGACGATCGCCGATGGTGATGACAGTAATGTCTCGCCGGAACGGGGCATCGGAGTGGTTCAGGAAGGACTTAGCGCTCATCGGGAGTTTGCTCCTGGCACGATGAAAAGAACAAAGGGTGGATGGGGTATCCCGGCAAAACGAATTATAACGCAGTTTTGCCACTTTTCATATCGGTTTCGTCACTTGATCTGTTATCTGAGGCGGAAAAGCAGGTATTTTTTGCGGGCGATCTCCTCCAAATGGTCGAGTGTCCAGCCTTCCTGCCGGAAATCGTCCAAATCATATCCGGGCTCGATATCCTCTGCCCGAGCGCCCCTTGCATTAGGGAGCGCGGATCGTGGCATCCGAATTAAAGTGATGGACCTTGCCTTACTCCGCAGGAACTGGGACGCATAACTGAGACCGGCGGCGTCCATGTCCTGGGCAATGAACAGGTCCCGGCCTTCCAACGGGTCAAGATCGGCCATGTGGACCTTCCGAGAACCTCCAAGGGTGGTGGTGGTCCACGGGATGGCGCCGCCGAAGATCTCCGAAGGCCGGGTAATAAGCTTCTTGGCAGCCTCGGCGGTCTTTTCCCCTTCGACGGCGAGGACAGGGCACTCACCATCGTCCAGGTGAAGATCGTACATCGGGTGCGGATCCGGAGGGGCATATCGGATCCACTGCACCTTGCCCTTAATCATCCAGGGGGTGAGGGGCTTGATATCTTTGCCGCCTTCTGGGTCATCGAAACGCACTGTGTAAAAGCACTCGCGGCCATGCCTGTCGTGCCAAGACCACACCCCATTGTTGTTCTTGAGGAGGAATGAAGGCGGTTTTCCCTGTTGGGACGTGCCCGCGTAGATCGCGCCGTCCGGGAGCCCCTTCTTCTTCCGGCGCTCCATGGGCGCAACGCGCTGGCGCGGTTGGGTGCCATCACACCGCAACTCGCGCTTCTGGGTGCGTCCGAGCTGCCTGGGCTCGATCTGGTACTTGCTCCGGAGCCTATCGAGGATAACGGTCTGGGCGCAGGCTGCCCGACAGTAGAGGAGAAGTCGGTCTCCCTTTTGCGTAATGACGAGGGACGGCTTGCGGTCATCATGGGCGGGACACAGCGTTTCCCATTCGTCGTCGCTGTAGCGGCGCTCCTTGCCACTTCCGATCTGTTTGGCAAGGTCACCTGCGGAGAGCTTGAGGTTCTCTGACATTGTACTCAACGAGCTTTCGGGGTTTTCACTTTCCCCTGGTTCCAAGGGATTATTGATGGGAGCACAGAAAAAGCCCCGCAGGATGCGGGGCCCGTTTAGGCCTACGCCGCTTGGCCTATGCCAAGGATATGTTGACGGCGCTTTTCGATGAACGTGTCCATCGTGTCGAAGTAATGCTTGATGTCTTTCGCACCGGCAGAAGTGCCCGAGATGATGTTCTCGTTAGAGGCACGCTTCCGGAAGTCGGCCATGTGAGCCTTCATCGTGGCTACATCTTCGACTGTTGTGACCCAGTTCTTCCGGGCCTCATTGATTTGCGAGAAGATGTTCTTCCAGCGCTCAGGGATACCAACTTCGATCAGGTTTCCCTGTGGAATGATCAGCCGGAGGTGCTCGGAGAGCGGATCGGTGAGGGTGCGGACATCGACGGAGGCCTGATTCAGGGCGTTATCGAAGTCGTCCGCCGGCCCGGGCTGGGAGGCATGCTGCGGCTGGGCGGTCGGTGCCACTGGAGCGTGTTCCGGTGCCTGGCGTGACAGGCCGCTGGTGACATTTGGCTCGTGATGCTGTTGAGGACGGGACGACGGTTGTTGGGCCGAAGCCTGTGTCCTCGGCTGCGGCGACTGGGACTGAGGCTGGGGCCGCGTCTGCGCCTGGGGCCGAGATTGGGATTGGACCTGCTGCTGAGGCGGATTCTGGGGCTGGCCGACGTCATTGGCGATCACGACGTCCGAGGTGGGACGGGTTTCCTCGTCCGCCTCATCATCCAAAGGTGGCACGTAATCATAATCGTACCGCTGCGTACCGTCCTTCTCCATGCCGCGGCCGAAGATGTTGCCGAGGAGGGTTGCAGCACGCTTGATGGCGTCCGTTCCGGCGGCTTTTAGGGCCAGACCCTCGGCTTCCACAGAGTTTGGATTGTCGGCGCGCCGGATCGCGTCACCGGCGCCGACGCCGTCGCGGAAGGTTTCTCTTCCGTCAGGGAATTTGACGGTCAACCGAACAGTGACCCAGGCCGATGCGACCCGAGCTTTGTAAACCTCCTGCTTGTTCTGTTTGAAGCTGACGAGATCCTGCTCCCAAACACGGGATTCCTGATTGAGAATCTCCGCGCTCCAGTTCTCCGGACCGAAAATCTCGTCCAGTTTGGTCGCGTCGTACTCCATTTTGACATAATAGAGCTTCGACCGATTATCGCCTTGGCGGTCCTTTTTGTTCTCGTTGGCGACCTTTTCTTTTAAAGCTCTCACGACGTCTGAGTTAGTGCGTGCAGGCATTTGAACCTCTAAAAATTGATCTGAAATCAGTAGCTTGCGATCAGACCGCCTGTGTCTGGCGGTCGATCTTGAGGGTCGAATAGGAGTAAGCGGCTCGCTTTTGCTCCCCGACGTGGTGTTCATCGCGGAGGAGCCTGAAGCCCTTGCCCTGTGCTGCCGACCGGTTCCCCAGGGCTGTGATGAGCTGAGCCTTCAGCTTGCGCTTGGCTTTGTCCTTCTCCCGGACATCCCGCTCGAGCCCCTGGATCTCCTGGGTGATGGCCTCGTACTCCGTGACGAGCTTGTTGAAGGCGCGATCCTCCGAGTAATCGGCGGGATCGCTATTCGTCGGGCGGTACCGCTTCTCGATAGCGTCCCCGTCGATGGCGAAATCAGGGGCCGGCTCCTCGTCCATGTCCAGGGAGAAGATGAAGTCGGTCGTAGCCGCTTTGATCATTTCCCAGAGGGGAGGATCGAAATCGATCTCGACGAATGCCTCGAATTCGCCGCCGGCCACAATCAAAGCGACCGCGAGGCTTTCGATGCCGAGCGCCGCCATGATCGGGTGAACTTCGGCCACAATATAAGGAGGAGCCTGGACAACTCCGTTTACATTCCAGTTGATCGCGTAGTTCTCGGATGAGATCTGGATCAAGTGGATGTGCTTGGTATCGTGGCTGAGGGGCAGCTGTCCGCGAGACCGGACCTCTACCAGGTGGCGGGAGAGGATCTGCCTGGTCGGGTAAATCTGCTCCTTGCTCCGATCGAACAGAATGCAGGAGTATCGTTCCTGCAGGCCGATCACGAACTCTCGGTGGAGGCGGCGGCTCCAGAAGCCGCGGCTAGATTCGACCTGCGCCGAGGGAATATTGCCCTTGAGTACGTGCCAAAGCTCCCAAGGGGATGGTGTCTTTTTGAGGCCAAGGAGCGTCGGGACGTATCGGGCCTGAATGACATAGTCTGGATCTGGGCTCATCGATTTTTCCGGGGATTGGAAACCAATAGGTTTGTTTGACCAGACATGCCTTTTGCCTTTCGGGCGACCGAGTTTTGCAAATCGTGCCGAATTACGTGCATTGTACCCGAATTTATGCTACAGGTCTTGTGTCGTTAATTCGCTATCGGAGACGGAGATCCCGCGATGCAGACAAGTCAGGTGAGCGTGGAAGCTGGTGTGAGTGGTAAGTCAGGACTTGATTTCGTGGCTCTCGGGCTGGTGTCCGAAGGGTTGACCGGGTTCTTCGCACCGCGCGCCCAAGCAGACACAATGATTAAGGATCTCGGCCAAGCGGGTATCCGGGCCAGCTACAACGAGGAGTATGGCTGCTACGCCGCCCCCATGGGCGCCATCCCGGATGTTAACCATACTGCCGTCCAGCGTTACGGAGTGGATTCCAAATCGCATGCGCTTTGGAAGGAAGACCGGGCGAGTCAGCTTAATCTCGAGGCGATCCTTTTCGGCGCAGCGGATGCCATCAGCCGAGAGCCGGAGATGGCGAAGGTCCGTGAGGCTGCCACTCCGGTATCGACCAAAGTCGCTTCGACCCCACCGCGCCGGCAGCAGGGTCAGGTGAGTGACGAGCAGGTTGCGTACTCCGCAAGGGCCGAGGCAGCCAGCCAGCAGGGCTTAAAGCTGGTGGCGGCCTATATCCGTGGCGGGCTCATGCTGGCGGGTGACCGAAACCCGGAACGGCGGGATCAACAGCTAAATATGATCCGTGAGGCGACTCGTGAGGAGATTACCGAGGTTCTCGACCGGACGGTAAAGCGCTTCCAGGAACTGGATAACAAGGAGAAGTTTGCGCGGTTTGACCACGCGATCCAGAACCATCTGCCGGAAGTCGAGAAGCTGGCGCGAGCCATCGACCATGATAAGGCGTTCCAAGATCGTATCACCTCGGCTGTCGAGAACCTGAAGTCTGGGAAGAGCACGGAGGCAAAGTTCGTCCTACGCGGCGCATTCATGCGGTTCGAGTTTGACGATCAGAAGCGCTTGGGGGGCGGGGTCACTTTAGATCAGCAGGACAAGATCCCGATGGACTCCCTTCGTCGTGGCTTCAATGCGCTGGAAAAGATCCATGTTGAGCGTTTCGGCATGCCGTCTGGCTACCGGCTGACGATGGGCCGGTCTGAGGGTGGCGTCTATAAGGCTGCCCTTCAGTCCCAGGATCGGCCCGCGCCGGCCACAGAGGAAAAGCCTGCTGCGGAGAACCAGGCCGCGCAGCCAGCACAACTCTCCCGCCTTCAGATGCGTCGGCGGATGATGGAGCAGAATAGCCAGGGCATGTGATCCATCAATCAAATCTATTCGTCTACGAGAGCGGTCCGGTGGGCCGCTCTTTTCTTATGGGGATTGACTGTCTTCGTCTCTCCGAGAGGGGCTCCCCAAGAAGATCCCGACCAATGCGCCATTTGGATCACCCGGCATCCGTTTACTTCCCTTGGGACGGTATTCATACTGGGCGGCTATGGGTGGGGGCGAGAGAAGGATGCTATCTAAGGGGCTCGTGCTTGGGGTTTTGTCTTTAGCTATCTGTGCGAGTACCGGAATGGGTGCTCGCCTCTCAGCGGAGGAGGCTTCCGGAGAGGCCAAACGAAGGGCTCACGTGCCCTTTGTCAGGGCTGCCACGAAATGTGTCGCTGACCACGTGCAGCGGACCTTAAAGCGGCAGCACCAGCCGGAGGAAGTCTTTACCCATCTTAGCGAGGGCCTCAAGGCGTGTAAGGCTGATGTCGACCGAATGTCAGCCGAGCATGATCGGATCTTTGGCCCGGGAACCGGGTCTGGCTTCGTGGCCGGTGCATACCTTCAGGACCTGCCCCGTGCGGTTGACCAGATGATCGGCCGGCTGCGGTACGCGCCCGGTCCTTATCCGTGCAACACTGATAAGATCGTCTTCGCACCTATCCAGGACGCCTTCGGATTCTTCCTGATCTCCGATCCGCGGAAAGCTGACGCGCCGTGGGACTTGAGAATCATCGAAACGGGCGAGACCTTCCAATTCCGGCAGCAACGGCGGAGGAACGACAATCAGGAAATCCTGGTTGCGGTGGGAGCATCCGAGGCCGAGAAAGAGCTTGGAGGAGAGCTGCGCCTATATAAGGACGCGGCTGGTGAGATTGGCTCGGTAAGCCTCAACGCCATCTCGGAATCCTTTAGGCAATTCCGTATGCGGAATGATCAGGAGCCAGAAACCTCGGATATTCCGCCTGATGGGCATTGGGCACGGACGAGCTGCGAAGTCATGCGGCAGGCCGAAGTTACATCGGGTACCGGTCACGGTGTCCAGGTGGCGACAGAGGCCGTCCAAGCCGTGCCCAGCACTCATCAGCCAAACCCTAAGCCGGGCGAAGCAGATCCATCACTGGTGCATACACTCGAGGCGTCAAAGACGTCTGCCCAGGAGCAAGTTGCGGTCGCGAAGGCAGAGGCCGCCCTGCCAAAGAAATCTCGGGTGTCTGTCCCACAATTCCCGGATTATCCGGCCAGCAAAATCCACAAGGGCACCAACGCAAAACCAGTTTTAGACGATCCAGACAAGAACAACTACCGCACCCGTATCCGGGAAGCAGCTCAACAACCCCCGAACTTCGCCGGCCGATACGTCATCACTACGTGGGGCTGCGGGACCGGCTGCAATCGTGGAGCCGTAGTTAATGTGGCGACCGGAAAGGTTAAGATGCTTCCGTTCAGCCTCGTCACGGGCACCGGGGATTGGTGTAGCGACAAAACACATTATGTGGGTGGACCAGATTTCGGATTTGAGTTGGACAGTTCGCTCATCGTGATGACTGGGAAGTTCGAGCACGATGAAAGTACCTGGCATGATCCGAGCGACGGAAAGAGCGGGTTCCACTATTTCGTGTTCGATGGAAGCGACTTTCGCTACTTGAAGACCATTCACGAAACCGAATGCACCGTGGAGCGGACGGAGGAAAATCGATCCGACGCCTCCGGCAAGGCCCTGAAGTTGAAGCGGGCTGCCAATGGCTCCCTCGACAGCCGTGATTTTATCAGCCTGTGGCGGGAAGTGATCGGAGAACACGTCGCAGTCGAATTCTGTACCGTTTACCTGATCGGGATGAGCACGCCTTCCTGTGCCGTATACGATGGGTCGAAACGGGTGGGAGACATCATTCTCGATCGGGGTACGCTGGACCTGGGAAGCATGAAATGGGTTTTGGCGAACTGTAGTGGCCCAGTTCCAAAGTCTCAGTGTAACGCCCGCATCGAGGGACTTGTGCAGGAAGCGAATGGTAGCCTTGTTCTCACCAATGGAGTGGTCGCGCCCTGAGAGGCACTGAGCCTAGGAACAGCTCGAAACCTGTCTAACGACCCATCCTTGATCTTCAACCCAAAGCCGGCGCCGAACCTTCCGGCATGTTGAACTCTCCGGCTGGACTACCTGAGTTGCGCTGACGGTCTCAACTTTGGGAGCTTGGGCCACGTTCTCTGCCTTCTTTGTGGTCTTGGCATGTGCCGCTGTGGCTCCAAAAAGAACAACAGAAAGGACGAGGCTGGCACGCAGGTAGGAACAGTGGGCCATGAAATGCGATCTCGGAGGAGCCAGGAGGGCTCCCCCGGCGTGCTGGAACTACGATGTCTGGAAACGAGCGGCCGCCGGTCCTTTCGGGAGGCGATTGCTTGATCTCAATTCTCGTGCATCCCGGTTTCTCAGCCAATAGAGGAGCGGCAGAGATAGAACGATCATCCACGCTTTCCCCAGGGCCTGCCCGGCGAAATGGTCGAGCGAGCCAAAGGCCAGCCAGAGAAACGATACTGAGTCCGCCAATAGTCCAACGAGGCTGGACCCGACGACGGCGATGACAAGACCCTTGCGTTGGAGCGGGGTGTAGACAGCCAGATCGATGAGTTCGGAAATCAAAAAGGCGACCGCGCTTGCGAGGGCCAAGGCAGGGCTGATCAGATAGCTGAGTGCGGCCCCGATCAGGACTCCGACCGTACTCCACGCGACCCCGAGCTGCCGCTGGACAAGATCGCGGAGGATAAGGGCGGCCCCGGCCCAGATAACGCCGCTCGGGGACATGATCCCCGGCGCCACTGGGATGAGACAGGGGCCGTCGGGCAGGCAAATCGTGCCGATCCGCGAGACGAAGTAGTTGGCGAGGGGAACGGTCAGTAGAAAGCCGACCAGGCTGGCAAGACCAGCGAGCCGTGATTTGGTCATGATGGGAGATTTTCTTTCTGATTGAAATTCGGACGGTATCAGGCCAGACCCATTTCGGTCAGGAACGGAGAGGGGCCGAGTTGGCTATCCCAAAGCAGGAAGCATCGGGCTGACGCGCGGGTGATGGTCACAAAGGCAAGGCGGCGGGCCTCGTCGATCTCATCTCCCTTATCGAAGCCACTTGGGAATTTCCCTTTGCTCCATCCGGGGGAGATCACAACGGGCGATTCCAGTCCTTTCATGGCGTGCATCGTCGAAACCGCCACCGCGTTATCCGGCCGGCCATCGACGTCGGCGATCTCCGTCTGGGCCGTCGCGATGATTGTGGCGAGATCCTCGACCCGATGGGCGTGTTCCGAGATCGCCATGTACTGGCGGAAGAAGCGAGCCCGGCGGGCTGGGTTGAGGGCCTCAATGTCTTTGTCGAGATCCGTATAGGTCAGGGCGAGCTCGATCATCTCGGATGTGCTCGAGATCATCGTCGCACTCCTGAGGCCCTGATAGATATCCATCAGCCGGAGAAGTCCGTCCTGCCTCAGGCTGCCGGCATCTGCACGCTTGCTCAGCCATTGCATTACCGGAACGCCCTCCATCCTGGCGGCCCGCCAGACGGCTTGGGCGGTCCCGAGACCGGCGAGGCTGGTCATGATCTTGATCGCTGCCGGGCTGTCGGATTCGTTTGCGAGCAGGCGGAGCCAGGCAAGAAACGTCTGGAGCTGCGGGGAAGAGTCCGCATCGGGATTGAACCGAAAGATGTTAACCCCGTGGCGGCTGAGAAACTGGGCCACCTCATCGGCGTCGCTGTTCGTGCGGGCAAGGATGGTAATATCCCTGGGCTGGGCCTTCGCAACTGATTGGATCAGGACCAGAGCTTGGTTGAGCATCCCCGGCTGTCCGTTGCAGGAAATGCTCGCGACATCGCCCTGACCCTTGTTGCCGGATCGGACCGTCTTCGAGTGTCTCTTCTGGTTGCCGGAAATTAGTTTCCCTGCTTTCCGGACAATCTGCTCAGGGCAGCGATAATTGATTCCCAGCTTGATGACGACGGAATTGGGATACCGCTTCTCGAAGTTCAGGATGTTGTCGACAGTCGCATGGCGCCATCCATAGACAGCCTGATCATCGTCTCCGAAACACGCAAGATTGTTTCCCGCGTCAGAGAAGATCTGCAGCCAGCGTTCTTGAACGGGATTGGTGTCCTGATACTCGTCCACCAGGACGAGCTTGAATTTCTTTCGCCAGGACCGCGCAACAATGGGGTTGCTGTTCGTGAGCCGGATGAAATCCAGGATCAGATCGTTGTAATCGAGACAGCGGTTCTCCCGCATCGTCTTTTCATACTGGGCGAGGATATCACTATCCTCCTTGGAGATTCCCGGAGCGCTCGTGATCCATGTCGAGTTGCTATCGGAGCCGAGGTTGACGCCTATATTCTTTGCAGCATCGATGGTCTTGAGGAGCGCGTTGATCCGCTTATCGATCTCTCGGCTGCTCGACGAGTTCCCAAACCCATCCAGGCTCGCGAGGATGCCCGTGAGGGTCATCTTGATCTCTTCCGGCTCGACGATCGTGAATGGCTTCTCGCCGGTATGGATCGCCTGGTGGATCCGGAGCATGCGGGATGAAAGAGAATGGAACGTCCCGACATAAAGGTTTTCGACGTCAGCGACGATTTTCCGGCCGATGCGCTCCTTCAACTCATGAGCAGCCTTCCTGGTGAAAGTAACCGCCATGATCTCGTCCGGCTTATAGCCGAGGACCTGAACCGCGTAGATGAATTTGGTCGCCAGAACGTGGGTTTTGCCGGTTCCGGAGCTGGATAGGACCAGCAGCGGTCTATGAAAAGCTTTGACCGCTGCCTTTTGTTGGGGGTTCAAGCCGTCTGTGAGAGATGTGTCGTTCGACGGATGTGCCGAGATCGTGGCTGCTAAATCTGGCATGGCGTTCTCTTCTAGGGGTTTGATCGATCAATTCGAATTCGCTCCCAATTCCGAGATGCTCTGAGATTCAGTCTCCCTCTTGATTTCGTTCCCTGCCGTAACGGTTACTTTCTGGGTTTTGGGCCCTGTTCAATTAAGCGTTTTGAGAACCGGCTGTCATAATCCATAGCTCAACCGTTGGATTTAGCTTCCCCATCGATTGGAGATAGAGCCCCATCTGGAAGCGGCGGTGTCCCTCAATGAGTAAATAGGATGCGGGGAGGTTCTCCGACTCTGGGACTGGAGGAATACCTTTGCGAAGGTGCCCGTCTCGGTTGTCGAGAACGATGATCGGCCTTGGAAAACTCAGGTGGTCGACCAAATAGCGGGCAGTTCTGAATTCGTACTCGCCGAGGTTCCTAATGATAACCCGACCCTTATTTTCTGACTTTTCCCCGCCAATCTCCCAATCGTAGGTGCGTTCCCGGATTTCAGCCAATCTGGCTGAGTCCCAGACAGCCACGTCGAAGCGATATGGTTGGGAAATCAGATATCCGTATGGGGAGCTGCCCCAATTATCATAAAGCCACTGCTCTCCGACGTCAGCGGGGATATTGGGGAATCGACTTCTGACTCGCCGCCACCAATCCTGGAATGGCTCTTTCGCGTCGTCTGGAGCTTTCTTTGGAGCGAGTTCCTCGGGCCAGTAATTCATGATGGATCCTGTTGTGTTTGGATCCACCATATTTCCATTCTGGGCATTCAGAAACTCGCGCCGTTCAGCTCGCTTAGTTTAGCTTCATCCGACGTGCTGCGGGCGGGCACATAATAACGAACTGCGCAATAAGAGGCGGCTTTCCCGAGGCGCAGGATGTATCCTCGTCATCTTTAAGAGGGAAGCGCGCTCGCTGAGGCGCGTTGTTGCCATACCGAAACTCGATCGTGCCAGTCCTGCAATTGGCTTTGGAGGTCAGAACTGTGCGTCCTTCCTCTTTTTGATACTTTGCAACGCACTGAGCGACAGTGAGCTTGCCACCGTTCTGCTTTGTCTCCCCACCGGGGTCACGCTCGCAGTATTCTTGTAGATCCGCCTTAGTGACCATGCCGGTCATTGTTGCTGACGGCGTGTCTATTCCATCCTGCTCAACAGCAGTTCCACTCCATCCGGCGCAGGACGCGACAGGAAAGCTACCAGATGCCAGAACTTGGCCGGAAGACAAACATAGGAATACTGCAAGTGCGGCACATTGTGCGGATAGGCGGATCATCAAACTCTCCTAATCAGACCTAGGTCATTATCGCCACAGTTGCATGCAGCGAAGCGACCAAGATCCAGGCATTAGCAGATCGGGGGTACCGGAGGGAAAGCATGCATTAGTAGCATTAACCCGGGCTATGCCCGTCCCTCAGCCCTCATAAGCCACGACCTCCGGCGTCAGGTGTCGTGTGTCCTGATCGTCCCGCTCTCTCCTCAGCCGACCGGCTTTCCTTTTCGCAGCTTCGGCGGGATCGACGGCATTCAGGCGGTCCTTGAGAATGAAGTCTGGAATGGTCTGTGTCGCAATCGGGCCCTTGCCGCGGGAGCGAACCTTCTCGGCCATTTCCTTGTCCTTGAAGAAGTATGGCGTATCCAGCTTCATTGGCCGGTTCAGAAAGTTCTGGACGAGGACGATGTTCTTGCCAGGTTTCAAAGAAGCCACGTCCTCATTGCGCAGGAAACTGATGTTTTCGATCTGCTCGGACCGGCTCCAGGCCATTGGGTTTGCGGACTTCGAGAGTCCTTCGTTGTAGGTCTTCTGCGCCCGTTGGATGGTGGTCTCACCGACCATCTTCTTGAATTTGTCGATGGTGTCGGTGTTGTTCTGCGCAAGAACGTATTTGACGGCCGTCGTCGTGATGATCACCGACTCGTCTTCAGCCGTGTACTTCTTTCGGATCTGGCCGAAGTCCTGTGCAGCAAGGAGGTAGCTTACCTTCTTAGAGCGGCCAAGGTCGGGGCCGGTGATCACCGACTCGATACGCGGCAGCTTGGCGAACTCGTCCAGGGCAAAACATACTGGGAAGGGGCCGAGCTCGTTGCCCGTCTTGTGATTGAACTCTCCGGGGCCGTAGGAGATCAGGCTTTGTGAGAACACCTCATAGAGAAGGGCCGTGACGGTTTCGAATGCCCCGGCCTCCGCCTGGTTCACGCAGATGTAGAGCGTCACCGGCTTGATCTCGTCCGATCCGGGAGCTTTCATGCCCCGCATGTCATCCGGGGTGAAGTCACAGGCCGAAGTCCTCTGAGCAACGGCAGCATTCTTAAATGGCAAAAGCGCCTGATCCATTGTGCCGAATACGCCGGATCTTTCCTTATCCGCCATATTGACGAGCGAGCTTAGCTCAACGAAGGCGCGCGGGGAGGGGAACTTGCCGCCCTGCTCGGCAGGGACAACGTCGTCGCAGAGGGTGCGAATCCAGTCTCCCATCTTGTCGGCACCCATGGCTGCCATGGGATCCTCGTCGCCCGTCTTCTTGGTGCTCTCGAACTGGGAGACGGCCAGCCAGTCCGACAACATTGGGATAGACGGTTCATAACCATTCCATTTTGCCGGCAGCCCGTCATAGTTCTTTTTGTCGCCTACCTTCGAGATCAGGTAGTGCATAAATCCGGTGAGCGCGGCCCGGCCCTTGGTCACAAAGTAGTCATTTCCTTTACCGCCATCCGGATTCGGGATCAGGGTCTTGGCGACGGTGTCTAGGTAGGTGTCCCGGTCAGGTCCCTGCGGCGGGACAAGTTTCGGCGACAGAAAGTTAAACCGCGGATAGAACACGGGATCGCGGACTGTATAGACTCCCGCGCCGTCCCGCTCATTAACCCAATCCTTGACGAATTTGATCCGAGTAGGAGCGACCGAGGCCTCGAATGTGCCCTCCTTACCTCCGGCAACCTCGCGGGCCTTGTAGCCGACAACCAGTTCTTCGGGAATTTGCCCCTTGGTGCCCTTGCCATAAAGCTCAAGAAACACGTCCCAGAACGGGCCCGTTTTGTTCGTATCGAACGTCAGGATGTAGTTGGGCTCGTCAACCTTCGCCCAGTTGAGCATAAAGACGTGGCTCACCGTCGACCGATAGTGCCCGGTCATCTCGTAGAGTTCAGGCTTCGGGTCGTTGACGATGAAGGAAACGTTGTCGCCCTTTAGGAGCGTTGGGACCACGAAGGCAGCGGTTTTACCAGTTCCGGGAGGTGCAAGACACAGAGCGGAAAGGGTCTCGATCATCATGACCATCTGCCCTTTGCGAGGGCCTTTTGGCCATCGACCAAGGGCCATCAGGTGCCCACCTTTAATGCCGACCTGTTCCCGAGCCTCCATTTCTCCGAGGGTTTCGTCGTCGCACCAGTCGGCAAAGCCGCCCTTCATAACCTGGCGAAGATAGGGGTTGAGGAGCGCCGGGGCCATGTAAACAACGGTGCTGACAAATGCGACCCCAAGATATGCCTTTAGCGCGTCAAACCCGCCGTAGTTGGGCGAGACAACAAAGGCATAGTTCATCGAGAGTATGTCGCCACCCGCCACGCGGCCGACGAACGCCCCGACCCCATCCAGGGTTCGCTGGTTCAACGGTTGATCAATGAGCCACCGAAAAAGGGGAGTGCATAGGGTTGTTCCAGCGGCGAGCGGAAGGCCAATAGCCGCGGTGATTCCGAGCCAGCGGTAATGCTTCCGCTGACTTTCCGTCATGTGTTCGGGCAGATACTCGGTTTTTAACGGATTGTGGAGCTTCATGACAGAAACCGGAATTGAGGGCGAAGGGTGTAGCTGCCCGGGACGTTGAGTGTCCCGGGTCTCAGATCTCACGCGGCTGCGGAAAGGACTGTAGGGATCTCGGCACCAGTGCCTTCAGCAGGCGTTTCTTGGGCGCCTGCGAGCGCGAAGCCGTCCGTAATGTGTTGGCCTAGAGCATCGAACACAGCCATGACGCCATAACGGGCCGCTGGCTGATCCTGCAGAACCGTCAGCAGGTGGGTGGCGGCGATCCGGCGCAGAGGTGTGTCCGATTTGCCGAGTGTGCCCTTCTCAGAGAGCCATTGCAGTAGAGGGGTACTGGTACCCGCCATATGGCTGTGAAGGTCAGCGAGTGTGGCGTCGGCGAAGCTCTCAAGCGTCGGATCAGGAGCATCCTCGTCGTCCAGGGCGGGCTCTCGCGCACGATCGTCGAGGAAGGCCAGCAGCAGCCCCTTTAACAGCATCCGAGCCGGGAGGAGATGTGCCGCATAATGCTGTGCAGGAAGGACATTGAGAGCAATGGAGTTGACCGCCGTCAAAGTCGCGTTCAGATTCTGCCCCTTCGGGAGTTTCGTAGCCATTGATCTATGCTCCCGCCTGCATGGCGATCTGGCCGCCTACTGTCGCTTCGGGAGCCGGAGCCGAAGCATGGTCGCTCACGGCAGGACGCCCCTTGATCGCGGCGATAATCTCCTGGGTTCTCCGGTCATCGTCCTGTCGGCGGATAACCTGGAAGCTGTGCACGATAGCCGCAATCCAGATGTACGGGAGAACGGCTGGCGCGAGGAGAATGCAAAGGCAGATCATCACCAGACTGGCAATGGCGTCATACTTGGCGTCTCGGATAACGAGGGAGATCGGCGGAACGAATATGGCGACTAGGAAAATCATATGAGCCTCAATGTTAGGCAACGGCTGAAATGCGACGCTGGCCGAGGGAGTCTTTTTCGATCTGAATGACGCGGATGTGCTCGACCATCTGAGCCCGGAGCTCGTCGCGATCGATGGCATCCGTGTTTCCCGCCATCGACCGGGCGTTTGAGATACAGTTGATGAAGGTGGTCAGCGCCTCGTCCGGGGATCTGGCGTGGATCGTCGTCATGAAGTGGCCGTGACCGGTGGTCATGAGTTCCCAGATCGTGGCCGCGTTCGAGTTCGAGATCTCGCCGGCCATAACCACATCGGGGGTCATACGAACGATCAGATCGCGCACAGCACGATAGTCGAACTTGTTGGCCTGCTGCGTACGGCTCATCAGAATGTGGACGCGGTTGGGTTGGAGAACCCGGATTTCGCGGGTGTCCTCGACCGTGAGGATCCGCTTACGGTCGTCGAGGAACGAGACAAGGCGGTTCAGAAAGGTGGTCTTGCCGCTGCTGGTTGCTCCAGAGAGGAGGATGTGGTCGCCTCGCGTCAGGGAGTTTACAATCTGCGCGAAGGGATCATCAGGGTCGGTCGCTCGGGTGAAGATCGAGGCCACCGGAGGGCGAAGCCTCTGACCTGGTGTGATGCCGTAGTCCTGCAGATCGACCGTCTGCTCCTTGTTGTATTGGCGGACACAAACGCAGATCGAGCCCTCTTCGCTGGTTCCCTCAGGTGTTTCGGACTGAATGTTGGGACCAATTCCGGCCGCGAAACGATGCCCGCCTGGAACGGTACCGAAGACCACCGGCATTCCGGCTGCGCCGAAGTTCGGGATGTTCTGCAGGTTGGCCACCATGTGACAGATGTTCTCGAGGTACCGTCCTGTGAGGTCGGGAGCCTCTTCGGGGATCCACTGGCGCCCCTGCTCGTCAGGCCTGCGCCGGCGGACCCAGATCTCGCCGGGTTTGTTGATGGCGATCTCCTCCACGTCAGGGTGGAGGAGGCGCTCATAGAGAGGCCCGATGAATCTCTGGAGGAGGACCTGGGTGCTGGTGTTGCTCATGGGACCATCTCCTAGAATGGCGACCAGTTTTGACCCATCGGGGTCCCAGCTGCCGACTGTTGCTGCGAGTTCTGGCGAGACTGCTGCCGCTGCTGAAGCTTTTCATTCGCCGATGGGGCAGTGATGAAATCCAGGCTGTCGTCGGCTTGTCCTCGCCTCTGGCTTCCCGCCCGGGTTAGGTCCTGAACCACTGGGCTGTTCATGCCTGCCGTCGGGTTCTGAACCACGCCGCCGTTCTGCATGTACTGCGGGACACTGGTCCCGATCGGTGCATTGAAGCGGTTCGGGCCTGCCGTACCTGCCTGCTGAGTTGCACCCTGGCCTAGAGAGCGAGCAGGATTGTTGCGCGCTGCCTGATACTCTGGGGTGGCGCGGACCTTGCTGGCGTATTCCTCACGCATCTTTTGGGTAGGATTGATCGGCTTGAGCCAGAGATCGGTGCTTGGGAACACGGTGATACGTGTTCCAGCCGGAACGGTCCGGATGGGCGGCAGAGCCAACTGCTCCTCGGTGAACTGCTGAATGAGGGGCTGGGTATCCTCGCGGAACTGTTGGGTGGCAATCCCTCTGGCGTCTTGGCCGATATTGGCTGACCCGGCTCCATAGGGGCTGACCGAAGTGACAACCGTCTGGGAGCCGTTGAGGCCCAAGGTCACGCCCACGTTGAGCGCCGACATCAGCATTGTCGTCCCAAAGCGCTCGAACCAACGGTTATCCATGTGCGCGGGGATGCTGGCACGTCCCATCGCATCGCCACTGGTGGCCTGGAATGCGAACGCCGCGCCGTCGGGTCGAACCAATCGCTCCCAGGCGATCGCAACCTTCTCCTCGCCCGTTGAGCCGATAGCTTCGACGGTTCCGATGAGCGTCGATCCGCGCTCAATGATCACGAGACGTCCGTCGCCGCCATAGATGTCCCGCTCGACGGTAGCAACCGCACGGGAGGCGTTGCGGGTATCGATCGGGATCTTGATCACCGCCGGGATGGGTTTGTCCATCGTGACGACGCGGCTCATGTCGACCGGATAGCTTGAGGAGTTCCGCTTATAGCCGATGGACTCCCAATCCTCCTCGCTAGGCCGCTGAGGGCCCAGGTAGGTCAGGTTCTCAGCATCCGACTGCGAGGTCAGAAGGCTAGCCGACCGCCTGTTTCGGAGAACTGCCTCCGCTGCTGGATCGTATTCGGGTTCCGGCGGCGGTGCCGGGGCAAGAACTACGGGCTCGGCGACAACGGGGGTGATCGCGGTAGCATCGACGCTGACCACTTTCGTGACATTGCGGATCGAACCGTCCGACCGCTCCGAGGCGGCCGTAATCAGGATGCGGCCATCCACGCGGCCTGGGATGGCAGGATCATAGACGAACTGGACAAGGCAAGCCTGCTCAACCTCGAGCCGGACGCCCTCGCAGTTGCTGGCATCGAGGCGGATACCGGCTTCCTGGGCATAGGGCATGTTGACCGTCTTGATGGTCGCCGGCATATCCGTCGCCCGGATCGAGAATGTCGACGTGAAGCGTTCCTTTCCGGCCGGGATGTCGCGTGCCTCGATCGTGGCCCGATCAGGGGAGATATCACCCTCACGTGGGGGCGCCTTTGGCGCCTCCGGCTGGGCAGGTGCAAAGACAGGCTCGGACGGCGGCAGGGCAGCCTGCTTCATAGAAAGCGCTGTATTCCTTTCAGGCAGTGTCAGAAGGAACAGGGTCACACCGAAAAGCGCAAAGGCGCTGGTAGCGGTAAGGAGCCGGATTTTGATTTTGCGCTTGGGATCATCGCTCATTGTCTAGCCCCTTATTCCGCGACCAGGCAGGTGTCGCCATGCCGACGACGGACATCACAAATCGAGGTCGCCGCAGAAGGATCGACACCGCTGATCTTGATCATGGCCCGGCCCGAGGCGGGAGCTGCCTTGAGAGAGCCACCGGCCTGGGACTGCCAAGACAGCTTTGCTTTGCCAGCCTGCAGGCGATTATCCGCCCGATAGAGATTCCAAACCTGCTCGCCTTCTGCCTTTGTGTAGGGGCCGAGGATGAGCGCGCTGGACACGGGAGCCGGAGGCGGGGCGGCGGGAATTACAGCCGCGGCAGGGGTGGGAGCTGCGGCCGGAGCCGGCGCAACGGCAGGGCCGGGAATGGCCATCGGAGCCACGAGAGGAGCGGCAGATGCGACGATCTTCTTCTCGACGGGCTCAATCGCGCCCTTCCGGACAAGTGGGGGCTGGGGAGCGGGTGGAACAGGCCGTACCGCAGGCGCCGGGACCGGCTTCTCGATGACGATGGTCTTCTGGACCTCGACCGGGACCTCACGCTCGACGAAAACCGGCTTTTTGACCACCACAGTACGACGCGGGTCGACGATCGGCGCGTCCTTGGCGTAACGGTTATCGTCCAGAGGGCGAGCGAGGCGCAGGCAGACAAGACGGCCGCCATTGCGCAGCGTAATATTGCCGATGGCTTCGATAACCATCATCGATCGGTCTTTGCCGGCAACGCGGGTGCCGACCGGGCTCTCGACACCTTGGATGACAAGCGCGGCCACAGGCCACTCGGTCATTGACGAGGCGTTGGGGCCGAAATCCAGGTAGGTAAACCGGCCGTCGTGCCAGGCGCGGATAGGGGCGATGACCGCATCGTCCTGCGAGCGGGCCTCGATGCTGATGTTGTTGCGCATATCGCCCGGATTGACCGGAGCGCCACGGGCATATTCCCGTCCTCCGGCATCGAAATAGGCGGTCGCCTTGTTCACAGCGGGCTCGTAGAGATCCTTGTAGTTCGTGTACGGCATCGACACAGGTGCAGTCGACGCAAGGGTCTCACCGGTTCCCGCCTCCATGCCGCCGACCACAACCTCAACCGTCGTGTCGGGAAGGCGATCAGCATTGAAGGGAAGAGAGCGCAGATAGAAGTTATAGACGTTGCCCGAGCTGCCATAGACGATCAGGTTACCGTCTACGCCTGGATAAATGGCGCGAATGGCAACCGACCGCTTGTTGGGGGCAGTCGAGGTCTCGAACGAACCGGGATCCGAGGACATCACCTGAACGACTTCTTCCTGGCGCGGGAACTTGATCACGCTCAGGAGGCCTTCACGAGCGTTGACCTCCATCACATCATCGGGACGCCAGGAAATCTTCACGAAACCAGGGCGCGTCTGGCGAGGGGACTTATGCTTGTTCGGGTCGAGCCAAGCCTTCTGCTCCAGGCCGAGGGGCTTCGAGGCGACGGCCGTCGCAATTCTGGCCGTTCCTTGTGCCGTCACCTGCGAGGGCATATCGAGAGGCTCCGGCGCGAGGCCGGGAACCCCCGGTTTCGCGTAGTCGACCGGTACATTTGCCTGTGCCTGGGTGATCTGCCCGGCAGGGCCCATCAGAGTGCCCTGCGCGAGAGCAGCATTCAATCCAGAAGTGGCAATGAAGGCAGCCAGCGCGGCGGTTGAGAGGTGACGAGAGCGCGAGGAGGTCATTGTGTAAGGTCCTGGTAATCTTGTTGGCGCCGCGACGGCTTAGTCTTTTTTGGACGCCACTGTGTAAGCGGTAACAGTGAAACCGAGTGGGTTCAGGAAGCGGTTGTCGTAGCTGATGCTTTGCTCGACATTCTGAGCGCGGAGCTGGGCAACGAAGGTCCTGCGTTCGTCGCCACCGTCGGTGAGGCCGGAGCCGATGCGCCGGTCAATGACGTCGAACTCAACCTGCCAGTAGCCATTCTGGATCTTCAGAACACTCTTGAGCGACACGCTGCGGGTAAAGCGCCTCTCCTTGAGGGAGTCATAAACAGGCTTCGTCTCAGCAAGGAACTGGTCGTAAACGGGTTTAGAGGACATCAGCCGGACGATGGTGCCCCACTGATAGATCGTGCGCTGCGGATCATCCGTGATCGTATTGCGCATCGTCACGTATTCACGGACGTTCGCCTCTTCGAGGATCGCCAGCGATTTCAGATTGCCGGTCGGCGGCTCGACGCGAACGACCTGATCGGACTTGTCGGACCAGGTGACGAAGAAAGGTACGACCCGGTAGAGCGGGATAAGCTGCATGATCGCGACAGCCTGCACCACATTGATGGCAAGCGACACGCCCGCGACGGCAATCAGGAGCTTGTCCGAGACTGCAGCGCGCCGGCCAGCGGCATGAGGCGCATCATGGTCACGCAGGTAGCCGCCGATCTTGTCCTTGGGCTTCTGGTTAGAGACGGAGGGGAAGAGGGCCACACGCTCAGCATGAATCTGGGGCTCGGGCGCCGAGGTTGCGGGTGCAGCATCCCCTTCCTTCTTAGGAGAAATACGATCGGTGAGACGCTGGAGGCGGGAGACGCTGGAGGTCATGGTAAACGACGCCGATTGAAAGGATTAAACTGGCAGCACAGGCACGTCATTCGCTGCGTTTGGCAGCTGAATGCAGGCGCAAGGGCTTTTCTTCAGGTCGTTGGGCGAGCGGCCGATGCCGATTGGGTCGTCCTGGGTCAATGTTCCGCAGGCGCTGAGAGTAAGGGCAGTAAGAGCGACGACAAAAATGCGAATCAACATTCGATCTTTCCTGGTGATCGGTGTTCTTTAATTCGCTTCTATACCTTTAAATTCGGTCGTCCAATCTATTTCGCCGGGGTCGGGAACAATCCGCGGGGATATGAGTAGGAAATGACTAGGTAAGTTAAAATGTAATAGTTTCAAATGGTTAATACAGGCCGGTTCAGTCGGTCAGAGTGCCTGATGGAGGCACGTTTGCGTTAACCGAGATGTATGACTGGTAACTCGAATCGTTTCGTAGATTTTCCAGAACGATCTGCTGGTCGGTGATCACCCGGCGCAGCGATGTTTCTGAAGCGAGAGAGGGATGCTGCTGCATGATTTGCGTAGCGGTGCGGATGCCCTTTTGGGTCTCCGCTGCGAGCTTGTTGATGAAGGCATGGACCTGCTCTGGTGTATCGAGAGAAGCGCCATACCGTTGGCTGAGGGTTTGCAGTTCCTCTCTCAAGTAGTTGGAGTCGGATGCGCCGCCGGATTGAATGCTCTGGTTCAGATTGTGGCCGGTGATAAGGCCGTTGTGGAGCTCGACGGCATACACAAGTGACTGGCGGCCGGCGTTTAGAGCATCCTGAGCCTGCAACAGTGCTTTCGCGCTTACAGCCTCTTCGGATCGGGCTTCTTGCTCCACACTGTTCGCATAGGCTTGGGGATTTCCGTACGCGTTGGAGTTGGAGGTCCAACTGCTGTTGCTAGCGAAGGTATCCTGGCCCATCTGCCGAAGGTGACTGACGGCCTGGCCTGATGTGAGGCGGGCGACGAGGCGATTGCGCTCCTCAAGAGCTTGGAGGAGCGTCAGGCGGATCTTGGCGTTAACGACAAAGTCATCGCGGAGCGTCTTGGCTTTTCCGACCTCCTCGGACAACTTTTTGATTTCATCCTGGTTCTTGGTGACCACGGACTTGGCGGCCACTGCAGCCCCCAAGCCGTCGGTGTAGACCGAGCGGGACAGTTGCGTCCGTTCTGCCGGATTGGACGTTCCAGGGCGGAAAAAGAAGTCTGCGACCGCCCGTGACATGTCGGGGACGTTCGCTGGGTTGGCTGAGGCCATCACCTGGGGAAGGTTGACCCTCCCGTCATCCATGAAGGTCGTGAGAGGCCCGGCTGAACCAGCAAATGAGAAGAGACTGGTGAGGAAGGCCTTAACTTGGGAGATCGGTGCCGTGACGCTGCTGAGGGTCTTTTGCCATTCCTGAAGCTGTTCCACGAGGGCACCCAGCTTCAAGTTCTCGTCCAGCGTCGTCTGGACTTCATCTGCCAGACGCTTGGGATCGATGATGGGGCAGGGGAACCAACCCCACAGCGTACCGCCGGAAGCGATCTCGCATGGGGTTGGATGGTACCTGCCGGCAGCCTCCGAGATGAGAGGCCGATTGGCTTGCCCGATCATATCGCTGGAAAAGAGCCCGACGATAATCGCCGTGGAAGCGAGTACGACCTTCTTGCGTTGCATGGCACTTCTCATTTCGTTGGCGGGAACAGGCGACTTACTGGCCGCTGGACTGGCTGTTGTAGCTGTCGTTGCCAATAGCACTGGCCGACTGAAGATGAAGCATGGCGGAGAGCTG
Organism: Microvirga yunnanensis; assembly: GCF_025460875.1. NCBI lineage: Bacteria > Pseudomonadati > Pseudomonadota > Alphaproteobacteria > Hyphomicrobiales > Methylobacteriaceae > Microvirga > Microvirga yunnanensis. Next base: position 5,623 of record NZ_JAMXFI010000001.1, on the reverse strand, counting down.
GGCATTGCTCTGGATGACTTGCTCCAACATCTTGATCATGATGGCATTGTTGACCGCGAGGTCGCCGCGCATGTCCTGAGACTGCTTGGCCTGATCCGAGATCTTTTGGATGTCCTGAGAGGTCTTGGAAACCTGGTCCTTGCCCTGGATGGCAATTGCCATGGCGCTGGTTGCCGCGGTGCGAGTGTTGATGGCCCGCACTGCATTGATGGCTTCGACATCCGCCTGGGTACCAGCGGCTTTGTTCACGTAGAGCGCTTGTGTGATGCCGCTCTGGACCGTTCCGACGCCCTGTGAGGCTTGGCCAAACGCATTCTGCAGGGTGTTAAAGGAAGACGTGAAGCTGCCATTGCGTCCAAGGTTACCGAAGCTCTCGAGGGAGCCCAGAGTGGCCTTGATCCCATGGAGAGAACTCATCATCTGACCGATGCCGCCGGCGCCCTTGATTTCCGAGAACATGGAAGAGAGGTGGCCGAGGATCCCGGAGATCTGGCTCGGTCCAAGCTGGCCGATTGCCTGCTGCAACTGGTTCACCGTGCCAAGGATGTTCTGCAACTGACCCAGTTGGTTAGCCACGGTCTTCATCGTTTGCTGGACCTGGCCGAAAACGTTGGAGTCCAGAACAGGCACCTGGGCGTTGGCGAAACTTCCGCCTGCCGCACTGAGCCAGACGGACATGAGCATAACAGCCAGCATCGACGTGATGGCCGATGCCCGGGATCGAAGGGAGCGTAGGGTCATGATAGCCTCTGTTGGTCAGGGGGGCGGACTAGCGGGCGGCGAATTCGCCGTTCAGGTAGGGCTCGAGGAACGCGTCCTTGCCGTATTTCTCGATTGCCTTGGTGAGCTCGATGACCGCTGGACGGCCGGAAGAGAACACTTTGAGGTAGCGGCCCAGAACGGACAGGTCGATGTCGAGGATGGCCGACTGGCCGGTGGAGTATTTCTTCACCAGGACGGCGTACTTATGCTCCGGCCCGGCGAAGTCCTTGCCGAGGACGAAGGCCAGTTCGCTCTCGTTGAGACCCCAATCGTCGTAGTCTTCAGCCTTGGCGTTGCGGTTTCGATAGAAGAAGACGGTCTGGCATTGGCCGCGGATCAATTCGGACATCCCGGTCGCCTTGATGGCTTCCGGCCGCTGGAAGGCCAAGATGTAGGCCTGGCGGAGCTTTCTCGCCTCCTGCAGACCAACCTTCACGAAGTTGTTCCGGAAGAGCTCGTTCTGAAGCATGGGTTCGGTCTCGTCGACGAAGACGAGCGAAGGCGACCCGGTGGTGGTGGCGTTCGACCTGATACGGTGGATGATGTAGTCGACGATCGGGGGAGCCAACCGGTGGTCCCCGAGGATCTTGGTCATGTCGAAGCCCGCAAGGCGGGTCTTTGTCAGGTCGAGATTATCCTCTTCGGCATTGAAATAGCCGCCGAGCATGTTGGGATCGACCCAAGGCTGAAGAGACTTCCTCAGATTGCCGTGAGGCGAGAAGGCTGCCTTGTGAAGAGAGTCCAGCTTCCGGAAGCTGGCATCGAGGTAAGGCGCATAGTTGATGTCTAGGGCTCGGGTGATCTCCTCCTCATCAAAGGCATCCTTAGCGTCGCCCAGCAGGCGCAGCCATCGCTGCTGGAACTGACGGTTGTCGGGGGTGTCCGCCAGCAGGAGCGGGTTCATCTTGGCGGAGGAGGCATCGCCGTCGAAAGTGACATAGTCGCCGCCGGCGCACCGGACGAACACTTCACAGCCGTTGAGGCGGTCGAACAGGTAAACCCTAAGGTCAGGCAAGCGGAGCGCCTGGGCAGCGAGGAAGCTCACAAGGGTCGTCTTACCGGTTCCGGTTGGCCCAATCGAGACACAGTGGGGCACCGCCTCCTTGTCCTCGGTTGCGTGGAACTGGAAGGCGTAGGCCTCGCCGGTTACAGAACGGAAGTAACTGAGGGGCTCGTTGCACCAGTCCGATTTTCTTAGGCCGATGTTCGGCTTATGCAGGACCAGGTTGGTGGCGACGTTCTGGCTCATAAACCTGAATTGGCGGGGCCAAAGCCGGTCGAAGGAGAACATCGAGAACCAGACGGCCTGAGCGGTGATCAACTCACGAACGCAGGTGGCGCCGGTCCGGGAAATCGTCGAGACGATCTCGTTCTCAATCTCCCCGATATCCTCTGGGGTCTGGCCGTAAATCACAACATTCATCGAGTAGTTGTGCAGCGTAGCCTTCATCTCGGATTGCCCGTCGAGAAGGCTGATAGCCTCCATGATCTCGTAGGACGCATTTTGTGACAGCGTCATCATGGGGGCGGCCATCTGCTCCTGCTTCAGCTTCGCCATCTGGAGCGAGGTATTCAGGGGCTGAATGGCATGGTGAATGACCAACTCGGCATCGATGCCGATGATTTCCCTATAGGCATTCTCCGAGGTCTTCTCGCCGCAATCCCGGACGCCGAGAATGGTTGCGAGCTTCTCTTCACGGCCATTCGAGAAATGCAAGATGCCGCTGTCGTCAGAGCCGAAGTCAATCGAATCCACGGCGATCATTCGGTTCATTGCCCGCTCTTCCAGTCCCGCCACCTTGGGGGACGGGCGGCTGACAGGGCTAATCAGGCGGGCAAGTACTGCCGCCGGACCTGTTGTCGGATCCGGACCTTCCTCGAGAACCCGACAGTCATAAGCATTGAGCGTACGGAGGATGAAATCCTCGGACTGCTTCAGCAGTTCTGAGGCCTCCTGGTCGTCGCTGGACTTGACCACCAATAGCGCGAAGTGGCGCAAGGAGTATGCGTGGCTGAAATCCTTATTCCATTGCTCTGAGATTGCCTGGAGCAGAGGATTGGTCCGGTTTGGCGATGCCTTGATCGGGAGGCGCTCCTTGGTCGTGAACAGCCGGATTTCAGCAAAAGCTGACCGCTGGGCCTCGTCCAGCATGTACTTTCGGGCCAGAAAGAGCTCGGCCCGGGTTTCGAAGGAGCTGAGATTTAGCTCCGCACCCCCGATCTCGACGATGGATATGTACCGGTCAGCGACACACTTGATGTGTTTGCGGTTCGGCAGCAACTCGATGAACGGCAAGAAGTCGGCCAAGGTCTCCTGGCGGGCAGGGGGCCGAAGGCGGTCAACAACCGATGGAATCGTAAAGGCGAGGCCCGCGGCCGCTGCCCCGGCGCCAAGAACCGTCGCAACGGCGCGAAGGCTTGTTTGATAGGTGAGGAGAAGGTCTAGGGTTTGGCTCATGTGAGCGGCTTTCGTGACGACGTGAAGGGCGAGTGATCAGGGCCAGAACCGGCGTTGGGATTTGCCGGCAATCCGGCGGCACTTCTGGAGCGAGTAGCGCATTGTCTGGATGAGGGTTGTCATGTGCGGCTCTTTCCCCCCGAGCATGACGAGAGCCCCGTGGCCGACAAAGATCGAGACCAGGAAGCCCAGAACGACGAGCGCGTTCGGCAACCCAAAGTCATAAAAGACGAGGAAAAGGAAGCTGAGGACGGAGAAACACAGGGAGAACACGGCCGGCAGCAGGGGAGCGCCGACGAATTTCTGAGGCATCGAGACGGGCCGGTAAATCTTGGTGTCGATGTCCTGCACGACGGCACCTTTATCTGCTTAGCGAATTGTTCTGTACGATTCGAGAATTTTAGTTCGGTCCCCCCTTTTACCTCGGCTCGGGAGCAGTCGTCGACAAAAAGGGGCCCGAAAAGGGCCCCCTTGGTTAAACTTTCGACCGTCGATCAACAGATTAGCGCGCGGTCAGCGTATCGCCGAAGTCCGTCTGGGTGATCGAAACCTGCTCGGAGTTGCTACCGCTCTGGGTAACGTAGTCGATCATGCTGCCGGAGGCAGCGATCAGCGCAAGGCCGCCGACAAGGGCGAAGAGCCATTTGAACTGAAAACGGCCGAAATAGGCCATTACGGCGAGGCCGATGATGCCGAAGCCACCAACCAGAAACGACAGATTCTTGATATTTTCGAAGGCGTTCTTGCCCTTTGTCTCCAGGGCGCCGAACACCTGAGCGGACGCCGAGCTGTCGACAGCCATCAGCGCCGTTACGGCAAGTGCGCAGGCCGCGACTGCCAGATGCGTTTTGTACCTCATTGAAACCCTCTCTGCTGATAGGCGACATGCCACCTATGATTCGTGAACGGTTTGGAATTCGTTCCGAGGATCACTCTATAACCGTTTTACGAATTACTATGAAGCGGAATTGCCATTTATTGCGGGAACATGAGCCAGATCGTAGCCCAACGCCGAGAGATACCGCCGTAGCGATCGGACAGTCGCCGCATCGGGGTCCGCTTCCAGGCGGCAAACCCACGGCTGGCTGGTCTTAAGCAGACTGGCCATGTCCCTCTGGGTCAGCCCCGCCTGTGTCCTCAGGCGAGCGAGCTGGGTCGGCTTGTTCATCGGAAATGCTCCTTCCGTCCCTTATAGTGTGGTGATGTCCCGGAAATGGGGCCCAGCCTCCCGGTCGAGGATGAATTGGGGAGATCCGATGCTGCCGATATCGAGTTCGTCGGTGATATTGCTCACGATGGTTTCCATCCACGCCTCGGAAGCATCTTTGTCCCGGTGGAGGATGAGGAAGAGGTTTGAGGCGGTTAGCGCAGCTGAACTGTCACGGCTCCGGCCGTTGTCGCTGAGCTGGCTGGTCATGAAGATCGGGATATCGGCATCGACACTGGTAGCCTGAAGCCTCTGAGCAACCCGGGTAAGGTGTGCATCAAGGGACTCCCCTTTTTCCTTCCCCTGGATCAACTGCCAAAAGTCGATGAGGGCCGCGACGATACCGTGGCGTCGTCTGTGATACAGGATTTCGTGTCGGAGGTCGTCGACGGTCATGGCCGTGTCGTGGACATAGTGGCAGCAGCGCTTGGCTGGAGCGAGAGCTGCGATCTTGTCCTTGTACTTACCGAGGTCGAAGCCCTTGCAGCCGAGCCGTCTGGCCGTTTTGAGTTCCTCGACTTCGGTTCCACCCCGCTCCAGGCACGCCATCAGGTGAGGGATATTCGCGGCCTCCATGTTGTAGCTGATGGTGGCGCAGAGCGTGGTTTTCCCGGTCTTCCCAAAGGCGCCCAGCATCGTGAGGGTACCTGGGTGGAGACCGCCACCTAGCCGCGCGTCCAGTGCTCGCAGACCCGTCGGAATTCGGGTGGAGACTTGCCGATCCAGGCGCCGGAGAAGCTGCTTCTGAACCTCATTGGCCGTCATAGAGCGCCCGGTTGGTGTCTCGCTGACCAGGTTGTCAGAAAGGCTTTTCGTTACATCGCGCCATTGTGGATTTGATCTGTCCTCAAGCTTTTTATTGATCCGGCTCGGGTGCTCTTGAAATCCGCGGTCAGTTGCCCCAAGTCGGCGGGATGAAGCATGTGGATATGCGCAAGCTGCCAGCAGCCGCGCAAGAGGAGCGCCGGCGGCAGGTGATCGGCCTGCGCGAGAGCGGGCTGACCTATGAGGCCATTGCCGCGCAGGTAGGTCTGACCCGCACCGGCGTCTTCGACATCTGCCGCCGCTTCGCCGAGCAGGGCCGGGCGGGGTTGGCCAGCGGGCCGCGCGGCCCGGCCCCTGGCACGGGACGGTTTCTCGAGGCCGAGCAGGAAGCGCAGGTCCGCGCGCTGATCCGCCGGCACACGCCTGACGAA